>RFHT01000447.1 GCA_003696835.1 Bacteroidota bacterium | reverse complement strand
TACCGCCACCAGCATCCCATCCCTCCGCCCACAACCAACGAGGCCGGTGAAGCGCAGGTAAATGACTTCCGCCAGTTCCAGGGTACCATAGATGGCTTTGAAGCCACCTTTAACATGAAATGGAAGGCGGGAACGGACAGCCTGTACGGACATTATTTCTTTGAGCGCGAACCCAAAACGATTTATGAACTCAGAGGGGTAAGCTTTAAAAAAAACAAGCTCAAACTCAGGGCCTATCAGGACCACAAGCTCATCACTCAAATTGGGCTGGAAAAAAATCTTACCGACACTTCCTTCTGCCTCACTGGCAAAATGTTCAGCCGGGGCGGTTTGCTGATGAATGTAAATTTATGTGAAGTGAGAAACTGAATCCTTCATTCAGGAGCGGTGCCTGCATTTGCCGCAGGCTTTAGCACGCCCAGACAAAGCTTCAGCCTCAGCACCTTTTTGACCGAAATATACACCTGCCGTTTGAATGCGGGGTCTTCCTCCATTTTGGCCAGTATATCAGCCACCATTTCCTCCTCGTTTAAGGGCATGAGGATGAGATCGCAGCCCGCTTCCACTGCTTTGAGCGAGGCGTGAGGAATGCTGGCAATGGCTCCCATACGCATGGCATCGGTGACCACCAGGCCACGAAAGCCCATTTCCTCTTTGAGCAGGCCGGTAACTATCTCACGTGAAATGCTGGCAGGTTGTCCTTGCGTAGCGTGGGGGTTGTTCTCCACCGCAATGTGGGCCACCATGATGGATATCAAGCCCGAATCAATCAGGGGCTGATAGTTGGCCACCTCCTGCATGTCTCCATCAATATACACCAGCTTGTGGTGGGTATCGCCCTTCACCAGGCCGTGGCCAGGGAAGTGCTTGGCCGTGGCAGCTACCCCCGCCCGCTGGGAAGCGCCAATAAAAGCAGCGCATAATTCCACCACCCTTTTGGCATCACTCCCAAAAGAACGGTTGCCTATGGCTTCATTAAATGGGCTTACATCCACCACTGGGGCAAAGTTGTAGTGTATGCCAATGGTTTTGAGTTCTTCGCTGATGAGCGAAGCTATTTGCCGACATTCAGCTGCATCCTGTATCTGATTGGTCTTTTTTACAGCTGCAGTACCTTTTATTTTGCTATTAAACAGGCTGGGCTCTGCATCTGCGCTAAATAAAAGGGGCAAACCACCCGAAGCCAGCGAGATAGAATCCAGCTCCCGGGCCAAACGGGTAAACTCGTCCTTTTCTCCTTTGAGCAATAATACACCCCCTATTTTCTGCGATTGTATCAGGCGCACAATTTCAGCTTTGGGGATGCCCAGGCGGCCCGCTGCCTGTATGATGAGCTGCCCAACCCGGGTAGTATCATTCATCTGGTCAAAAATGGCTTCTACTTCCTCGTTCAGCTCAGGCTGGTAGGTGTAAAAATCAGCCAGGCTAAAGGTTTGGGCTTGTGTGAGAGTTAAAGGAAGAAAGAGCAACAAACTGGTCAACAGCTTTTTCATTGGGTTATGTTAACATAAAAAACCACCCGCCAACTGACGGGCTACAAAATGAGTTGAGTTGTAGGTACAACGTCTGAAACTGAAGTTTTGAGATATGAAAATCACATAAATACTCCCAGCAAGAGGTATGCCGTAAGTGTCCCCACGGTAATCAGCACCACGGAAGCCGCTGAGCCCAGCTCAATCTTTTCGCTTTTCCCCCGGGATGATTCTATCACTCCGGCGAGAAAAGCTCCCATAAAAAAGCCCAGAAAGGATGCGAGCAAGAGTTTTACAAAGGTGGTGCCTGGCTGGCTGGGTAGCAAATCGCGCCAGTACATTACCCGTCCTTCAGCAAGGAAAATCAACGCCCATTCGTAAAACAAGGCACCTGCGAGCGCAATGGCTACCCCCAAAATGAACCTGGTTACAGAAATCTTCATGCTATAATTTATTTCGACATCCGTGTCTGGCTAAGGTCAACAGAATATTAATACAAATATGCTGAATTTCAAAGCGATTCTCCGGCTTCTCATTACAGACTTTCGGGCATAAACTGTATGCACATGGGGGTGGGCACATCCAGGCGGTGAGAAGTGGGCTGCAGGGCACCAGTGTCCGGATCAATGAGAAAACTGATGATCGAATGATCGTTTTTGTTGGCTACCAACAGGCAGGCTCCACCGGGCTCAATTCCGAAATTACGGGGCCAGACGATGCCTTCACGCTCATGCTCTATCAACCTGAGGCGGCCACTCGCTTCATCAATTTCAAAGGCAGCTATGCTGTCATAGTCGCCCCGGTTGGAAGCATACAGAAACTTACCAGAGGGGTGAATGTGAATATCCGCGCTTTTGTTGTAGCCCTCAAAGCCATCGGGCAGGCTCGAAATGGTTTGTATAAGTTGAAAACCCGAATCAGAATAGGCAAATGCCGTTACCGTTCCACTGAGCTCATTCAACACATACACAAAGCGCCCGTTGGGGTGAAAATCGAGATGACGAGGTCCTGAACCCGGAGCCAGCTGCAGGAAAGGCGGGTCATGGGGCCGCAATTCTCCTTTTTCGCCAAGCTGGTACAGCATTACTTTATCAGTACCCAGATCGGCGGCATAGATCCATCCACCCGTACCCTGGCGCACAAAGTGCGCATGCGGCCCCTCTTGCCGGCTGCTGTCCGGCCCGGAACCCTGGTGCTGAACCAGGCTACTCATTTCTCCCAGGCTGCCGTCCTTTTCCGTAGCATATACAACTACACTACCACTGCTGTAATTGGCTGCGAGTACCCACTTGCCTCCCCCGGCTGTACTGATGTAGCAAGGGCCATTCCCCCCCGAGGAACGGCTGTTGAGCAGGCTCAAAGCCCCTGTTTCCCCTTCCATGGCAAATGCCGCAATGCCTCCTGATGGCTTTGCATCCAGGGTATGTACGCAGTACAGCTGGGTACCTGTGGGCGAAATGGTCAAAAATGAAGGATTCATTACCCCTCCATATACTGCCTGCAATTGCATGGCCCCGCTGCCAGGGTCCAGGCTAAACTGAAAAATAGCAGAATCCGCATGGCCACTGGCCGTACCAGCATATACCCGTAGCTTAGCAGCTCCGGCCCCGGTGCCTGGCTCTTCCTGGCCGGATGGCTTACAACTCAACAAGCATACGAGTGATGTGCAACTGATGAAAAACAAAAGGGACAATGAAGATTTCATATAACACTGTAATATTTTGTAACATATAATAAAAATGAAGAATTGTCAGGCCACTCAGCTCCTGAGGGAAAACACCGCATCGGGATTTGAGGCATATTTTTCCATCAGCTGGAAATACTGTCCCGTGTGCAATCCATCTACCAATGCATGGTGTGCCTGCACACTGAGGGGCAGCATGAGTTGCTGGCCGTACCATTGGTATTTTCCCCAGGAAATACGGGGTACGGAATCCACCTGCCGGATGTGTACCGGATGCACAAAGCTGGTAAAGTGTACCCAGGGAATGCTGGTAATAAAGAGGTAATCGTCCCGTTCCGGATCGTCTTCCAGGCTGGCCTGCTGCTTCACGGCCGCTTCGGCTTGCTCGCAGTTTGCAAAAAATTGCTGCGGGTCCGGATCATAGCGGGTATCGGTAAAGCTAAACACCTGCTGCTCGGTCATGGAAGTATAGGAAGGATGTACGGAGGGATGTTCCACCACCTCTTCCCCGCGTATGCGCAGGCGAAACTCGGGAATTTCGTTGGCTATGCGTGAACACAAATACAGTATGCATTTAAAGAGGGAATGGTTCTGGGCTTTGGCAAAAGCATAAAGAGCAGCTATGTTCACATTTGCACACAAGTTGAAGTGGGGATAATCCAGGGCATTAAAAAACTCAAAGTGCCGTAGGCGCTTCCAACTGGATTTGTCGATTACTCTCATGCCAGTATCTGATTGATTTGCTGGAGTTCTTCTTCGGTAAAGGCGGTATGCTCCAGACAGCGCAGGCTGTCGGTGAGTTGGGCTACGTTGCGGGCACCTATGAGGGTGGAGGTCACCCGTGGATCTCTCAGGGTCCAGGCCAGGGCCATTTGCGCCATGCTCTGCCCTCTCTTTTGGGCCAATTCATTGAGCCTGCGCACTTTTTCTACCACCTCTTCGCTCACCTCCTCCTTTTGGAGAAAGCCATGCGATTTTGCCGCCCGCGAATCCTGGGGGATGCCTTTGAGGTACTTATTGGTAAGCAGGCCCTGGGCCAGGGGCGAAAACACAATGCAGCCCATGCCTTCATGCTCCAGGGTATCGAGCAGTCCTTCCTCAATGTCGCGCACCAGCATGGAGTATTTGGGCTGGTGGATCAGGCATGGGGTACCCAGTTGTTTCAGTATCTGGGCTGCCCGCCGGGTTTCCTCGGGCGAATAACTGGATATTCCCACATACAGGGCTTTGCCCTGACGCACTACCTGGTCCAGGGCCCCCATGGTTTCTTCCAGAGGAGTATGGGGGTCGGGCCGGTGGGAATAGAAAATGTCCACGTAGTCCAGCTTCATGCGCTTGAGGCTCTGGTCCAGGCTGGCGATGAGGTATTTCCTCGAGCCCCATTCGCCATAGGGGCCGGGCCACATGAGGTAGCCCGCTTTGGTAGAGATGATGAGCTCGTCGCGATAGGGCCGGAGATCCTGATCCAGGATGGTGCCAAAATTGGCCTCGGCCGAGCCGGGAGGCGGCCCGTAGTTGTTGGCCAGATCGAAATGGGTGATGCCGTGATCAAAGGCGGTGCGTATCATGGCCCGGGCATCTTCGAGGCGGTCCACATACCCAAAGTTGTGCCACAGACCCAGTGAAATTGCAGGCAACAGCAGGCCGCTTTTTCCGCATCTTCGGTACGTCATGCGGTCGTAGCGGCCGGAGGCAGGAAGATAAGACATAAGTAGTAAGATATTGGGTTCAATTCGGCAAACAAATTGCACAATTTTTAAATGGATCAAAAACAGGCAAAAAAAAAGGCCCGATTTCTCGGGCCCCATTACCGCAAAGCCAATACGATAATCCTACACGTCAACTTTGTATGTCTTATTGATCTTGAAAAGAACGATTAATGATACATGTTCTAATTGGCAAAGCCCGTTCCGCTTTGCAAAAAAAGGTTAAATCGCTCGTAGTCAGGAATGTACAAACAAAAGCGTGGTGGAAAAATTCTCATATTGAGAAAAACCCTCCCAGATTGATAAAAAATCTCTGAGAATAAGCGTTAAATAATGAAAAAAAACCAAAAAGCTGTAGTACTTTTGATTTCTGACCCAAAAGTGTAGTTCACACAATGAAACCTGGCGACAAAGGCTGGCTCAGACGATACCTGAATTACCGGAAACGAAGGCTGCACCTGGAGCAACAGGTGCAGCTGGCTTCGGCTGCCCAAAATGCTGAGGAGTTTTTGTATCGCATGGTTCAGCCAACGGGCCTGATGTATGGCTATCCGCTGCGCGCCATGGATGAGGTGCATCCCCGCTTTCGGGAGTGGGACGAAAAGGAACGAACCAAAATCCTGTTTACTGAGAGCTGCATTCACTGTGGCATCTATGTTTACAACAAGAAAAACTTGCTGGCAAGCTCCAAGCAGCTCGTATTCGAGCAGCTGGTACACGACCTCAGAACTTTTTACAGCAGGACCTATTCCCGCTATGCCACGGTACCCAAAACCCTGTTTGGGCGCAAGTACAATGAGCTGGAGCGCCTCGAATACATACTGGAGCACCGCATTTCCATCCGCAACGATTGGAGCAATTTCTGGACGAGTTTTTTGCAAAACAGCTTGCTTTTTTTCGACCTCATTTACTTTATGCAATGGTTGAGTGCGGAAGATAAGCCCGACATGCAGCAAATCAGGCAGCACCGGCAGCTCACTCGCATGACCTTGCTGAAATTGATTGCAGCCGCCGCACACTCTGACAAACGGGTAGGCCGGGAAGAGCTCAATCTTTACAACTTTTTTCTGCATTCAGCGCGCCTGCCTCCCGTGCAGAAAAAAGAGGCCCGCATTTTCATGGAAAAGGGCATCCATATTACCGATATTGACTTTAGCGTGCTGGATTCCTGGATATTGAAAAAATATTTCATGGAACTGGCCATACTCATGATATGGGCCGACCGCAATGTTTCGCCCGTGGAAATCGCCTTTATGCGCATACTAGCCAAGCGCTTTGAGCTGCCCAGGGAAGAACTGGAACACAGCATGATTGCCATAGAAGGCTTTGTAGTAGAGCATTGGGACCAGGTGCACTTTCTTCAGCAAAAGCAAAGCTACCAGGTGGTGAGTTCTCGCTTCGTACGGCGCATGGGCATGATCGTACGCAAGAATCAAAAAATGATTGCTCAGGAAATTCAGGAGAGTCGGGAACTGGTGAGCTTACTGGCCAAGTCGAGAAAAAAGGCGCTTACAGCTGCGGAGCGGGAAAAAGTCCGGGAACAACTGATCGACATCCTCAAAACCATACCTGCATTTGCGCTGTTGCTGCTGCCGGGAAGCTTCCTCACCCTTCCCATCCTGCTGCGCATTATCCCCAAACATATCCTCTACCCCAGCTCTTTTCTGGAAGACTACCGGGAAGAAAACTCACAGGAATAGGTCGCGCCTCACAGCTGGAGGTATGCTTCCAGGCCGTGCAGGCCGCCTTCACGCCCAAAGCCGCTTTCTTTGTAGCCGCCAAAAGGAGCGGTGGGGTCAAACTTGTTGTAGGTATTGGCCCAGATTACCCCCGCACGCAGTTGCTGGGTCAAGCCGAATATTTTGGCGCCTTTATCGGTCCAAACGCCTGCAGAGAGGCCGTAAGGGGTGTTGTTGGCTTTGGCAACTACCTCCTCCAGGGTACGGAAAGTCTGCACGGCCAGCACGGGGCCAAATATTTCTTCCTGCGTGATGCGATGCGACTGGGCCGTATCGGTGAAAAGCGTGGGCCGACACCAGTAACCCTTCTCCGGCAGCGGGTAGGCAGGTTGGTACATACTGGCCCCTTCTTCCTGCCCTATTTTGAGATAGGACTCTATGGTTTCCAGTTGGGTCCGGGAATTAATGGCGCCTATATCTGTATTTTTATCTAGCGGGTCCCCCACAATGAGGGTTTGCATACGGGTTTTCAGTTTTTGGATAACTTCCCCAGCCACACCTTCCTGCACAAACAAACGTGAGCCGGCACAGCACACGTGCCCCTGGTTGAAATAAATCCCATTCACAATGCCCTCAACGGCCTGGTCAATGGGTGCATCTTCCAGCACGATATTGGCTGCTTTGCCCCCCAGCTCCAGGGTGAGTTTTTTATGGGTACCGGCCACAGCCTTTTGGATGATCTTGCCCACCTCAGTAGAGCCGGTGAAAGCGATTTTATCTATGCCGGGCTGACGCACAATGGCTGCCCCGGTTTCGCCGGCTCCGGTGAGTATATTGACTACCCCCGGCGGCAGGTCGGCTTCCTGTATGAGCTCGGCCAGTTTGAGGGCGGTAAGCGGGGTGGTCTCCGCTGGTTTGAGCAGCACGGTGTTCCCACAGGCCAGGGCAGGCGCCAGTTTCCAGGCGGCCATCAGCAACGGAAAATTCCACGGGATAATCTGCCCTGCTACCCCCAGGGGGCGGGGATCCCTGCCGGGAAACGCATAGGCAAGCTTGTCGGCCCAGCCCGCGTAGTAAAAAAAGTGTGCAGCCGCAAGGGGAATGTCCACGCTTTTGGATTCGCGTATGGGTTTTCCTCCATCCAGACTTTCTATCACGGCAAATTCCCGGGCTTTTTCCTGGATCATACGCGCAATGCGGTAAACGTATTTTCCCCTTTCAGCAGGCTTAAGCTTAGACCAGTACTTGTCATAAGCCCTGCGCGCAGCCTTTACTGCTGCTTCCACATCAGCTGCATCCGCCTCGGCCACTTCAGCCAGCTTTTCTTCATTAGCCGGGTTGATGGTGTCGAAGTACTTCCCGGATCTGGGCTTGCGAAACTTTCCATCGATGAAGAGTCCATAACGGGATTTGAGGCTGATGTGATCCGCACTTTCAGGAGCGGGTGCATATTGCCAACTGGTATCAAAGGTCAAAGGAGAGCTATGTTCAGTCATGTCGTTTTGGGCTTTTGGGTCTGCATTAATCCAGTGAAAAATAATCGGCCGAGCTGTAAACACCCGTTTGCTGCTTTTCAATTTGCATGAGTATATCGTTGGCCAGTCTGCTGGCACCAAAGCGGAAGAGGTCTTTGTTCAGCCAGTCCTGCCCCAGGGTTTCACGCAGCATCACCAGGTACTGAATGGACTGCTTGGCAGCAGATATACCGCCTGCGGGCTTCATCCCCACCTTTTTACCTGTTTGCAGGTAAAAATCTCTGATGGCCTCCAGCATAACCAGGGTAACGGGCAGGGTGGCCGCCGGGCTGATTTTGCCCGTAGAGGTTTTGATAAAATCAGCTCCTGCATGCATGGCCAGGTCGCTGGCCATGCGCACGTTGTCCAGGGTGCTGAGCTCGCCGGTTTCCAGAATCACCTTCAGGTGGGCCTTTCCGCAGGCTTCTTTTACAGCCACGATTTCGTCAAACACTTCCCGATACCGGCCTTGGAGGAATTTCCCTCTGGAAATGACCATATCCACTTCCTGGGCGCCCTCTTCAACTGCAAAACGGGTATCTTCCAGTTTTACTTTCAGGGGGGCCTGGCCGCTGGGAAATGCGGTGGCCACCGAGGCCGTCAGTACGCCCGTGCCTTCCAGGGCTTTCCGTGCCGTAGCCACCTGGGTGGGATATACACACACAGCTGCCACCCGGGGAAGACCAGGCAGGTGGTCGTGCAGGTGGGAGGCCTTGTAGCATAGCTGCTTCACTTTTCCCGGTGTATCCTGCCCCGACAGGGTCGTCAGGTCGATCATGCTCAGGGCCAGGCGGAGCGCTTCTACCTTGGAAGCTTTCTTGATGCTGCGGGAGGCCAGCCTGGCTGCCCGCTCCTGCACCCCTACTTCATCTATGGGTACACGATTAATGGATAATGCTTGGATCATAAGGCAAAGATAGGGAATTACAGCCTGGACAGAAAATATTTAACTGCTTCTTACTCATGATGCTCAGTCTGCGCATCCGGTCTGCTGCCAGGCAGATAGTCAGCTGACATCAAGGCCTGCAGCTGCGAATAGGGGATGCTAAAGTCTGTATGGCCCAATGCATAAGGGGCAATTTCATAAGGGTTGAAGTGAAATACGAGCCCCTTCGCGCTCAGCAGAAAATTGTCATTCAGGTGGAAACGCTCCCCGGGAAACTGGAAACCCAAATCTGAGAAAGGGGTATTAGCCGGGATCTCCCGCGCATGGCGAAAAGCCGCTTCGGCCAATGGCAGCAAAGACAAGGTATCCTTTACCACCTCGCTAAGGGTCAGGGGCTTTAGGTTCAACAAATCCACACAAAGGTTTTGTTGGAAGGTATTGGGGTGAGCCCCACCCATATAGCTGTATGCCAAAAAGCTCAGCGATGTGATGCGGTCATTGCGAAAAACTTCCTGCACCTCCAGCTCCAGCGCCCAGGGAATCGAAGCTCCATATTCTTCTTTTATCTGCGTATAATCGTTCAGAAAAGCCAACATGTAATCCTGTAAGGACGCGGCAGGTGAGAGGCTTTCTTCCCCGCCAAAACCCGCCATCATGGCCTTCAGTTGACGGTCGATAAAGACATTGAGCGAATCTGCCTGAGAACCTTTGCCTCCACTGTAGCGCAAGAATTTGATACTGGCATAGGTGCAGGTATCGCCCTGGCAGCCAGCTACAACTTGCGTGATGCTGTCGCGCATGCCCGAAAGCGGAGCATCCAAGGTTTTTTGCTCTGATGGATGGCTGCCGGCACAGGCCGTCAGCATCAACAGGCAAAAACAGAGAAATACCAATAGGTAATCATGCTCTTTCATAAAACGAAGGGGTTTCTGTGGCCAATTGGCTTCCAAATTTACCGATTTGGAAGCCATATTCTCAATTTGGGAATAAAAAAAAAGAGGCGATTATACAACTGACTCATTTACAACACCTTACAACCAAAAAACACAGTGGCACAAGCCTTGAATTGTCTGCATACAGCAAATTCATATTTGCATTTTTCACACAACTCTCGAAAGAATAAAGAAGGATAAAATGAAAGATCAAAATTTCCCCAAAAACAAACCCCATACAGGCTCGTCCAAGGCACAGGTTGAGGCAGCTACGCCTGCCAAAAAGAAAAGCCTGCCCAAGCATACTTATATACTGGTAGCTGCAGCTGCGGCTGTGGTGATCATACTGGCCAGCATCATGATCTATACCCACCTGAAGGTAAAGGAATACAGCCAAAAGAACACTGTATTGCTCGAACAAAAGCAACTACAGGATTCGCTGGTGAGTGATTTTATGAATACCTTCAATGAATTTGAAGAAAACCTCAACCAGATCAAGCAGCGCGAAGGCCTCATTGCCCTGAATACCAAAGATGAAGAGCTACGCAGCAGCAATACCGACCGGATCAATGAAGATCTCATCACCATTGATCAGTTGCTGCAGCGAAACCGCGAAATCATCGATGAGCTGACGGCAAAAGTGGAGGAAGCCGAGCGCAAGAACAGTCCGTTGAGACGCACCATTGCCAAACTCAAAAAGCAGCTGGCCGAGAAGGAAGCCCGAATTACCGAACTCACCGGCCAGCTTGCCAGCATGAACATACAGCTGGACAGCCTGAACCTCAAAGTAGTGGAACTGGCCAGGCTGACCGATGAACTGGACGGGCAAAATGCTGAATTATCGGCCAGGCTCTCCGGGCAGGAAGAAGAATTAAGCAAACAGGAGCAACTCATTCAGCAACAAACCGAAGAGATGAACACGGCCTACTTCATTGCAGCATCCAAGAAAGAGCTGAAAGAAAAGCGCATACTGCTGCGGGGTTCCCGCCTCAATGAGGACCTGGATGAGTCGGCTTTCACCAAAATCGACATTACTCAAACGGAGGTGATTCCCCTCCAGAGCAAACGGGCAAAAATCCTCACCCATCATCCCTCAGCTTCTTATGAGCTGAGCGATACGGATGCCGACAAAAAACCCGACGCGCTGGAAATCAAGGATCCCCAAAAGTTTTGGCGCAATACCAAATACCTCGTAGTGGTGACGAACTGATTATTCAGATCCCAATTACCTACGCATTTGTTTGCACCAGCCCGGAAGCAATTCCGGGCTTTTTTATGTACCGGCAGGCAGTACCCGTATGCGGATGTTGCGGAACCACACCGGGTCGCCGTGGTCCTGCAGGGCAATATGTCCTTTTCCGGCCCGGCCATAAACCGGCCATTTGGTAAACTTGCTTTTCTGGTAGCGTGCCTCCCAGTCGGGGCTGCCCAGATCGTACTCTACTACTTTTTCACCATTAAGCCAATGTTCTACATGCCCATTATTGACCACCACCCGCAGGTGGTTCCACTCGCCCACGGGTTTTACGGTTTCTTTGGTGCAGGAATGCAGGTCGTAGTTGTCACCTGCCCGGTGGGTGGGTATTTTGCCATCGGGGTGGCCATCATTGTCCAGTATCTGAATTTCAGGACCGGAAAAATAGACCTTTTCCAGGCTGTCGGCTTCCAGCACGTGGAAAAACACCCCACTGTTGCCACCTTCCGAAATTTTCCACTCCAACTCCAGCTCAAAGTTTTCGTATTCATCTTTGGTGATGATGTCGCCTCCTCCTTTTCCGGTAAGCGTGAGGGTGCCATCCTGTATCTGCCACTTGTCCGACAGGGTATCGGCCAGGTAATTGCGCCAGTGGTCCAAATTGCTGCCGTCAAAGAGCAGGATCCATTCGTCGGCCTGCTGCTCATTTCCTTCATCTTCCTTCTCTTGCTGCTGTTGCTGCTGGCCACAGCCCAGAAACAACAACAGAGCGAAAGCCAAGAGCGGAGTGAAAATCTTCATGGTATTTGTGTTTATGTGAGGTTGAATCGGAAGGCAAATTTTGGTAAAATTGGGCAATCCTCAAAATAGGCAAGGCATTTCCTTGGGAGGCAGGAGCCCGGCGCCCTGAGTGGCTGTACCATTTTTGCGGCTTTTGCGTTTTACACTTGAAATGGGTAACATTCACTTTTACAAATAAAACCATCGCAATACGAAGCTTTTTCTCATGAATAAATTCATTGTATTTTTCTGTATGAGCCTTTGTGGCTTTTGGGGGCTGCAAGCCCAGTCATTGCCGGAGATTGAAAATGAGCTCAAGCTCATGGCATACGACATCTTGAATGACGACTCGCTTGCGGTTAAGGTGAAACAAAACCGGGCATTTTCCAAATTGCTCATCCAAACCCTCAAGCGGCCGGAAAGCTATGACTATCCTTTCGATTCGCTCAAGACCATTTCCATTCTGCAGCCCGCCGACAAGAGCTTCCGCATTTTTACCTGGTATATTGTGGACAAAAACCCCAAGGAATTTTACGGCGAGCAATACCATTACTATTTTGGCCTGGTACAGCGCAAATTCACAGATGAAAACGGAAACACCGAGTACGTGGTCATTCCCCTGATGGAAATGCCCGAAATCCCCTCCGGAGTGGAAAACATGGTATTGGACAACCAAAACTGGCTGGGAGCCCTCTATTACCTGCCCCGGCATACCCAGTACCTGCCCGAGTATTACGTCAAGTACTTTGATCCCAGAAAGGGCAAAGTGCGCAAGCAGAAGTTTTACCTGCTCTTTGGCTGGAACGGCTACGATATGCGCAGCAATTTTAAGCTGGTGGATGCCATTACCCTGGACCCCGAAAACAAAGAAAAGGTCATTTTTGGAGCCAACTCCTTTTACTTCGATGTGATCCCCAAACACAGGGTGCTGTTTTTCTATTCTGAGTACGCCCCTTTCAGCCTGAATTTCTCCTACCTCAAATGGGGGCCCTTAAATTTATTCAGAAAAAAAGTGATTGTATATGATCACCTGGCCCGCCCCAACAACCAGGGCCGCGAACTTCAGACTATTTACGACCTGGGCCCCGACGGCTCCTACGACGCCCTGGTTTACCTCAAGTCAAAAGGCTATTTTAAATGGATGAAAAACGTGGTACTGGACGAAGATTTCAACAATAAACTTACACGCCGGCAACAGGCCAAGATACGCGAAAGAGAGCGAAAAAAGCTCGAAGAGGCCGGGATAGATTTGTCAAATTGATGAAAAAAAAACTGAGTTTTTGCAATTTTTTTTGTCAATATGGACGAATCGCGTAAATTACCCTCAGAATGGACACACTTGTGAACATTCGTTTTTATTTATATTTTTGCTAAACATTACATTCATTTAAGCTCTAAAATTGACGTTATGCAAGGGAGAGATGAAGTGTATTCTGAAAAGATCAGAGCTGGGAAGCGTACGTATTTCTTCGATGTGAGATCTACCCGCTCTAATGATTATTACATCACCATCACCGAAAGTAAACGCCGATTTAATGGCAGGGGGTACGACAAACACAAAATCTTCCTCTACAAGGAGGATTTTAACAAGTTTATCGCCTCCCTCAACAAAACGGTGGATTACGTCAAAAGTGAGTTGATGCCAGACTATGACTATGATGAATTTGACCGGAAAGACCGCTTCTTTGAAGAGGGAGAACCAACCCTCAATGAAGATGGTGCTGACCAAAGCGACCTCGCTGAGGTAAGCATAGACGGTAATGACACCTTATCCACTTCCTGGGACCAAGAATAGGATTTACCCACATTTCAACTTCAGGCTGCCTCGCTGGCGGCCTTTTTTTTTGTACCCAGCTGATGAGAAAAATCACCTAACTTTTCAGCCAGATTTTCCGTTACTTAGTTGTCAGCTTTAAATTTAATTTTAAACAGTTATTCAAATGCGCACACCTATTTGGTTATATCTCCTCCCACTCATTTCTTTATCTGCACTGGCATGCAAAGATCCTGCTCCTCCGATGCCAGACCCGAAAGAAGGCATTTTTGAGCTGAATTTTCAGCCCCTTGTAAATGGCCAGAGTTTTGAAAAAGAACTGGTATATCAAAACAACAATGGCCGCTCCTATTTTCTGGAGAAATTCAGCATGTATATTTCCGACATCACCCTGGTGAAAGAAGACGGAGAAGAAGTGCTGCTCTCAGAGATTGAGTTGCTCGATTTTGCCAATCCCGAAGCAAACAAAGCCCAGCACGGCGATGGCGTATTCCGGGCCTATGAAGCCCCGGCGGGCGCTTATAAAGGCGTAAAATTCGGCATAGGCGTTCCACAGCGCCTCAACCATGTGGACCCGGCCAGTTTTGATCAGGATCACCCCCTCAGCACCTTCAAAGGCATGCACTGGAACTGGACACCCGGATATAAATTCCTGCTCATTGAAGGGCGTATTGACAGCAGCCTGCAAAAAGACGGCTTGAACATCGATTATCCGCTGGCTTACCACACCGGCCTGGATACCCTTTACCGCAGGGTGGAATTTTTGGAGCCGGAACACGCCTTTGACATCAGCGAAACAGATGAACTTCAGTTCATCGTTCAGTTGGACGTAAATACCATGTTTCAGAGCAAGGCAGAAGCCCTGGACATGGTGCAGCAAAATTTTTCCCACACGGTTCCTGCAGGCTCAGCCGAATATGAGATTGCCAGAATTATTACTGATAACCTCGTAAAGTACGCCCTGTTTAAAGTGCCATTCTGATATGCGCATCATTTACATCCTTCTGATCCCTGCTCTCATGTTGCTGATGGTAAGCAGTGGGTGCCGGGAAGATGAGGCATCGCCTTTTTATGAACCCAGCCCGGCACTGCCAGTGCATTTCCCTTCCCTACCTGTGCCAAATGCCAAGCCCCTGACAAAGGCCCGGGTAAAGCTGGGGAAAAAGCTATTTTTTGATCCCATCCTTTCCCGCGACAGCAGCATTTCCTGTGCTTCCTGTCATTTGCCCCAAAAAGCATTTGCCGACCCCCGCCAGTTTAGCCTGGGGGTAGATGGGCAGATGGGAAAAAGAAACGCCCCGGCCCTCTTCAACCTGGCCTATGGACTTTCGTTTTTTCGGGATGGTGCCACCCCTACCCTGGAGCGGCAGGTGTTGTTTCCCATTGAAGACCCAAGCGAAATGCACAATACCCTGCCAGTAGTGATAGAGCGGCTAAGGTCACACCCCACCTATCCCGGCCTGTTTCAGCAAGCTTTTGGTACCCAACCCACCGTAGATGGTCTCACCGATGCCATTGCTGCCTTTGAGCGTACGCTGCTCAGCTACCAGTCGCCCTACGACCGCTTTCTGGCCGGAGACAGCAGCTCCCTGGATGCAGCACAGCAAAGGGGCATGCAGTTGTTTTTTGGCGAAAAAGCAGAGTGCTTCCATTGCCATGGAGGCTTCAATTTTACCGACGAAATGTTTCACAACAATGGGCTGTACGAACAATACGCCGACCCGGGCAGGTGGCGCATTACCGGCAAAGCCTCGGACATGGGCAAATTCAAAACCCCTTCTCTCCGAAATATTGCCTACACAGCCCCCTATATGCACGATGGCAGCCTCAGCAGCCTGGAAGAAGTCGTTGAGCACTACAGTAGCGGAGGCAAAGCACACCCCAATAAAAGCGTTCTCATTCGCCGCTTTATCCTCAGCGAACAGGAAAAGCAGGACCTCATCGCTTTTTTGCATGCGCTCAGCGATGAAACCTTTATCCACAACCCGGCTTTCAGGCCGGAATAGGGCCCGACAATTTGCTAACCGGCTTTGAAATTGTGCAGGCCACACTCTGTTTTGCCCTTTCCTTTCCAACGACCCGAACGGCCCGCGCCCTTTTGGGTACAATGGGTACAGCCCACCGATCCATAGCCCATCTCTTCCAGTGGGTGCCGGGGCAGCTCGTGAACCAGCCGGTACCATTCCGCCTCCTGGGGTGTCATATCCAGGAAGGGGTAAAAGCGCAGTATGCTGCCATCGTGTGCAAATATATCCAGTTTGCCGCGCTGGCGGGTACTGCGCCCGATCATGCCCGACACCCATACCTCAAAGCCAGACTTCAGCTCGTTCATGGGTTCTACCTTGTTGACCTCACAGCATTCGTCGGGCGCATAGGTCCAGGTCCATTTGAGCAGGGTGTCCAGGTTCTCAATGGAGCTGGGGTGAACGTGTATCACATTTAGCTTCCACATTTGGCTCAACTGCCTGCGGTAGGCATGGGTCTGGGGAAAGTGGTAGGTGGTGTCTATGAAGTACACCGGATGATGGGGATTCACCTTGTGGAGGTGATGCAGTAAAATGGCTGATGTGGTTCCAAAAGAGGAAGTCACCAGCACCCTGTCAAAATCCTCAAACAGGCGCTCTAGCCGTTCGTGTGGACTCAATGGTGCATACGTTGCACACAGGGTTTTTAACTCCATATTGCGATGTGTTTAACGTGAGTTCGGGATATTAAACCTTGATTATCAATCGTTTATCTTTGATACGAATTTCGCAACTATTCAGCACCCTCAGGGTGAAAAAAAACAATAAC
>RFHT01000446.1 GCA_003696835.1 Bacteroidota bacterium | reverse complement strand
TTGGCCTCTCCCTGCCCGATGATATATTTATCCAGCTCCTGAACAATGCGGGCCGGGGTCAAATGGTCTTTCATGTATCTGTTTTCGTTTCTGTTCAAATAAAATGGACCTGCAATTTACCACCATCTGAGCGAAAAAGTAAATTTCACAAACTTTTCTACTTGCTGTCGTAGGCCATGCGCTTGAGAAATTCGGATTTGCGCCTGGCCGAAACATCCAGGGTAGTGCCGTCTTTCAATTCTACGTAACCACCGCGACCACGGGTATAGTTTTTTAAGAAGTTGAGGTTAATTAAATGTGACTGATGAATGCGGAAGAAATTGTAATCCCGCAGCATTTCGTCGTATTCTTTGATGGTTCTGGACACCAGAATTTTACGGCCGTCCACCAGAAAGATGAAGGTATAGTTGCGGTCCGATTCGCAGCGTATGATTTCGCTGGGGTCCACCACGGTAAAGCCATTGGAGGTGGGCAATACGATGCGTTTGAAGGGTTTGTTGTGGCTGCGGATGTTTTCCAGCAGGGCTTTTATCTGGTCGGCCGAGCTTTCCTCCTGCTTTTTGCGTTTTTCCACTACCCGCTTCACGGCCTCCTGTAGCTCTTCTATGTCCACGGGTTTGAGCAGGTAGTCTGTGGCTGAAAATTTAAAGGCCCGCATGGCGTACTGGTTGTAGGCGGTAGTAAAAATGACGTCAAAATCTATATCTTCGCATTTTTCCAACACCTGAAACCCATCCCCGTCGGGCAACTCAATATCCAGAAATACCAGGTCTGGACGGTGGGTTTTTATGGCTTCCAAAGCCTCCGCTACGGAACCGGCAATTCCCACTATACTGACGGAATCACAATACTGCTCTACCAGTTCCTTGAGCAGTTCCTGGCTGTTTTTTTCGTCTTCAACAATGAGTGCTTTAATCATATTATTGTGTGATGAAAATTGTCGCTACATAAATGACCGTCCTGGCCCGGGGGAGCCTTTGCCACCCTAATCTACTGCTTTTTCAGGTATTCTGCCAATACAAGGCGAATATCTCTCTGAATATCCTCGCTGCCCGGAACGATCACAGACAGCACATCGGGATGATCGGTTCTGAGAAATTCCATATTTTCCTCTCTCCCACTCATCAGAAAGTCGGAAATGGCCACCTGATAGGCTGCATCGGCCTGCATTTCTTTGCCATCAATGAACCATTTATCCCCTTTCTTTTCAAGCCCGTACACTTGCAGGTAGCCCCCTTTGCCTTTGTTTTGAAGCCCGGCTTCCAGCAGGCGGGTGAGTAGGCTGCCCTTCATCTCCACCTTGAGTACTTTGCCACCGAAGGGCAGTGCCCGAATGAGGTCAAATTCGGTAATAGAACCGCTTAGTTGGTCGTCCAGCCGTACCGAGCCGCTGTTCACAATGCCACAGTGGGCACCGGGCCAGGCCTCTTTCATGGCCCGTGCAATGGCCACGCCCAGGTTGGTGGGTTGGTTGCGAATGCTAGCTTCGCGCCCGTCCAGGGGTACCTTGAGGGTCGTAATGGGGGTGTTCAGGTCAAATCCTTGCTGGCGAAAAGCTGCATAGGCTTTGGCTTCCCAACCTTTTACCACCTGATCTACTTCGGGGTCCAGGGGCAGGCTCTCATCCAACTTTTTGAGGGTTGAATTCACCTTGAGTTCACCCGTGGCCGCATCGTATTCCAGCTGGTGAATATAGGCACTCTTGGCGTTGGCATCGGCTTTGGCAATCACCGTATTGCCCACCCGGTGAATCATATTGTCGTGCTCATGCCCCCCCATGATGAGGGCCAGGCCCGGTATGCGTCTGGCCAGTTCCTGGTCTTCCTCAATGGCCAGGTGGGAAAGGGCCACCACGGCATCTACCTCATCCTTCAGGAGCGCGTAGGTTTTTTCGGCAGCCTGAAAGGGATCGCTGATAGACACGTAGGAGGGTTGGTTGGTGGTAAGGGTTACGGCCAGTATGCCAATGCGCAGCCGTTGCTCTCCCTGCCGGATGTCCAAAATGGCATAAGCAGGGATGCTATCGGTATGTCCATTGCGGCTGATGGTGAAGGGACGCAGGCCGTTTTCGGTTTGGTGAAACACATTGGCGCTGATCCATTCAAATTCAGACTCATCCAGCCGGGCCTGCAGGTTGGTTTCGTTCAGGTCAAACTCGTGATTGCCAAAGGTAACGTAGTCAACGTCGGCGTGGTTCATCACATCCACCATATGGGCACCCTGTATGCGCTGGCCGTCCAGCTTGACGGTGCCTATCACTGAGGGATTGAGAAAGTCGCCGGCCAGAAAGGTGTAGGTATGGGGATTTTCTTTGAGCAATTGCTTGCGCAGGGTGGCTACCCTGGCCATACCGCCTACTGATCCACCTTCGAGGGGAGCAATTTCATATACGTCGTTGAGCTGTAAAAAGGTAAACTGTATGGGCCGGGAAGAATTGGCTGTTTGCAAGCGGCTTTTACAGGCCGGGAAGAGCAACAAAAATAAAACGAGGTACAGGCAGGCAGTACGAGTATGCATACGAGTTGTTTTGGTTAATTGTGGACGAAAATATGTATTTTCCTGCATTCTGGAACGATCAACAACCAATTTATCTAAATCCAATGAAAGCATTTGTAAAATATTGGCTGTTTTTGGTCTGCATACAAGCCCCGACGGCAGGCCTGTTTGCTCAAAATGAGTCCGCGACCACTTACAAGACCCTGGAAGGGGTCTATTACTACGGCGATACCCTCCCGGCTACGCCCTACATGCGGGAAAGGTGCAGGCTGGATGTGTACTACCCCGTAGGGGCCTCTTCTTATGCCACCATTGTGTGGTTTCACGGTGGCGGCCTGCGTGCGGGCAACAAATTCATACCCGAACGTCTGAAAGAACAGGGCGTAGGCGTGGTAGCCGTAAATTACCGCTTGCACCCGCAGGTAACATGTCCTGCCTACATAGAAGATGCGGCCGCAGCAGTAGCCTGGGTTTTCCGTCATATTGCAGAATACGGAGGCGACCCGCAGCGCATATTCGTTTCGGGCCATTCTGCGGGGGGCTACCTCAGCAGCATGGTGGGCCTGGACAAGCGCTGGCTGGGGCGCCACGGCATAGATGCCAACCGCATTGCAGGGCTGATTCCCTTCAGCGGGCATACCATTACGCATTTCACCATACGTGCCGAGCGCGACATCCCCGGCACCCTGCCCCTCATAGATGCATACGCTCCCCTGTACCACATCCGGCAGGATGCACCGCCCATGCTGCTCATTACCGGCGACCGGGAACTGGAGTTACTGGGCCGGTATGAGGAAAATGCCTATTTCATGCGCATGATGAAGGTGATAAAACACCCCCATACCACCTTGTACGAATTGCAGGGCTTCAACCACGGAGCCATGGCTGAACCAGCCTTTCCCCTGCTGCTGAATTTTGTACAGGCACGAAAATAAGGCGTGCAACAAGCCTGCCTTAGCCGGCTTGTAGTTCGACCTTTTTACCTGCCACGCCCAGGTTGTCCACCACAAATTGCTCATCCCACAAATTAGAAATCACGGCTGAGAGGTGGGGGTTTTGCAGGGCCCAGGTATAGGCTTTTACCGGAGGTTTTTCGTCTCCGGGCAC
>RFHT01000445.1 GCA_003696835.1 Bacteroidota bacterium | reverse complement strand
GGCGTGCGGTCAATGTAATAGAAACCCTGAGAAATCAGTTTGCCAAAATGGCTCGTGCCGTAGGGAATTTTCACCATGGGGTAAAGATAGGGATTTTTTCCCTTGGGGAAATTTGCCAATCCATTAGAAGTCCAAAATTGTCATGAAGCTGTCAGTTTTTTTGCTCAAAGATGGCGATATTGGGGAAGAAGTGGAAACTTCATTGTTGGGGAGCCTGCATCCAGGGGGATGCGGGAAGTGTTTTTGTAACCCAAAAATGCCGTTATGAAGGCCCTACGACTTCTTGTTATTGCCTGGTGTATGGGACCTCAGTTGATACTGGGGCAAATGAGCGTACAGGGCATCCTTACCGATGCTGTTTCGGGCCAGCCCGTGGCAGCAGCTACGGTATTTGTGGCAGGCACACAAACAGGAACCCTCACCGATGAGGCCGGCAAGTACCTGCTCGAAGACATCAGAAGTGGGCGGGTGGAGCTCATTTTTTCGCATATCAAGTACGAAAAGCAGCGCATAGACCTGGGCCTGGTGGACCGGGGGCGCTACGATCTGGACATACAGCTGCAGCCGCGCGAGTTGTCCCTGGAGACAGTGGAAATCACTGCTGAGGTTGATAAGCGGCGCAAGCGCTACCTGCGCCAGTTCAGCCGCGCATTTTTGGGAGAGAGCAAGCTGGCCGCCCAGTGCGAGCTGGTGAATCCGGGGGTGGTGCATTTTCGCCAGCTGGACGACCAAACCCTCACGGCCTGGGCACACGACCTGATACAAATTGAAAACCGGGCTACGGGCTATCTGCTATATTTTTCCCTGGATACCTTTGCCCTGAAAGGGGAGCAGGTGACCTATGCAGGCAAGCCCTTCTTCAGGCCCTTGCAGCCGGAATCGTCCAGGGAAGAAAAACGCTGGCAGCGGCATCGCAGGCAGGCCTACTATGGCTCTACCCGTCATTTTTACCGGAGTTTGGCGAAGGGTGTGCTTCAGGAGGAGGGGTTTGACATCAACATTGCCCGTTTAAGTGCCGACAGGCGCAGTTTTGAAATTGTGAAACCGGCCAGGGAGGAGGATGTGGTGGTAAGAGCCAGGGGGAATGGCATGACCTACCTGGTGCTGAGAGACTTCCTGCAGGTGATATACCACAAAGAGACGGCCGAAGCCACTTCGGCATCGAGGGAAATCGGCAGCATGGCCAATCAGCTCGGCCAACCAGCCGAGCGGGAGATGATGCAACAGGGCAATGGCGACAATGCCCGTTTGCAACCCCAAATTTCGTACCTCTATACGCGCACCCGGCAGACCCCGCTGGACCCCGACGGCTACCTCCTGGCCCCCCGCCAGGCCATAGAGTATGGTTACTGGACCAGCGAGCGCATAGCTGAATTGCTGCCCAGGGAATACCTGCCTGAGGAAGAAGATGAGGCAGAGGAAACGCCAGAGGCAAGCGGCCTGCTCCCTATGACTGCTGAGGATCAGACCATTCCCCAACGCAATGGCTTCCAGCTCACCAATTTGCGCATTCCCCTGGAAGAAATCCGTCACGGAGGCCCTCCAAAAGACGGCATTCCGGCCATTGATCGTCCCCACTTCCTCAGCGCTGGCGAGGCCACTTTTCTGAGCGGGGAAGACGAGGTGCTGGGGGTGGTGTACAATGGGGTGGCCAAAGCCTACCCCATCCGCATCATGGACCGGCACGAAATTGTGAACGATGATTTTGGCGGAAGGGGCGTAGTGGTAACCTACTGCCCGCTTTGTGGCAGTGGCATCGCCTTCCTGGCCGAAGCCGGAGGCCAAAGTCGCACCTTTGGCGTTTCGGGCCTGCTGTACAACAGCGACGTACTGCTCTACGACCGCCAGACCCACAGCCTGTGGTCGCAGATCATGGGCCAGGCCGTGGCCGGGCCCGCATCAGGCATTGAGTTGCATGCCCTGCCCACCACCTTCACCAAGTGGAAAAACTGGCGAAAGCAGCACCCCAACAGCCTGGTGTTGTCCACCCGCACGGGCTATAGCATCAACTACGAGTCCGTGGCTTATGCCCGTTATAAAATGGACGATAAGCTGATGTTTCCCGTGGCCCACCTTAGCCAGAAATTGCCCAATAAAACAGAAGTACTGGGCATAGAAATAGCCGGAAAATACAAAGCCTACCCCTTGTCGAAGCTGCGCAAAGCTGCCAGGAAAGGCCCCATTACGGACGAGTTTGCCGGCAAGCAGTTGCGCATTGATTTTGAGCCCGAAAGCGGTACAGCAGTGTTTACCGATGAGTCGGGAAAGACGATTCCCAGCCTGCGCATGTATTGGTTTGCCTGGTATGCCTTCCACCCAGGCACCGAGTTGTTTTGAGCAGCTCCTTTTTGACATTTTCCATCAAAATATGTTGAGCGTTTGATTTGGACCAAATCTCGACCAAATCCACGGGCAGGGATTGATACTTTTGCTGGGAATAAAGGTGTCATACATGCAAGGAGATTTATCGGTGTACTTGCGATTCATCATGGCTTGCAGCAAAAGGAGTTTGCTGCGCCGGAGCTGTATGCTTGTGTTGTTGGCTGCCTGGGTATTTTGGAGCGGGAGTATGCATGCCCAAATCGTAACCACCATTGCAGGCAAGCTGGATGTGGCCGGCACCCAAGACGGCGCTGCCCTGGGCCAGGCCACCTTCAACAATCCGCACGGCATTGCCAATGACAAGCACGGCAACGTGTACATTGTGGACAGGTGGAGCCACACCATTCGCAAGCTGGATACCCAAACGGGCATCGTAAGCACCATAGCCGGTACGGGCAGCCCGGGAGATGTGGATGGGCATGTAAGCATTGCCAGTTTTCGGGAACCTTGGGGCATTGCTGCCGACTCTTCCGGCCGTTTTTTATACATAGCCGACACCAAAAACCATAAAATACGCAAAATTGATACCCAGACCGGTTTTGTCACCACAGTGGCCGGTACCGGGCAGGCTGGGGTGGTAAACGGGCCTGGCATAGTGGCACGTTTCAGCTCGCCTACGGGCATTACCGTAGCCCCCGACGGCACCCTGTACGTATGTGATCATCTGGCCCACACCATTCGAAAAATCCAGCCCAACGGCTTTGTAACCACCCTGGCCGGCCAGGCATTCGTCAATGGTACAGCCGACGGGCAGGGCAATGCTGCGCGCTTCCACCGGCCCTACGGCATTGAACTGGACCAGGAGGGCAACATCATCGTGGCCGACGAATGGAACCACCTCATCCGGAAGGTAAGCCCTACCGGTATGGTCACCACCATTGCTGGTAGTGGCACCCTGGGCCACGACAACGGCCCTGCCCTGCAGGCCACCTTCAACTTCCCCTGGGATGTGGTTGCCGACAACGACGGCGCCATTTATATCATGGATGGCTGGAACCACCTCATACGCAAACTCGAAGACGGACAGGTAAGTAACTTTGCAGGCAAAGCCCTTACCTCAGGTGGGACGGACGGCCTGGGAGAAAACGCCCGCTTCAATGGGGCCACGGCCATTTCACTCAACCCCCATACCGGCATTTTTTACATAGGCGATGCCTTCAACAACCTCATTCGCCAGGTAGAAAAAATTCCCAGGCTGGAAATCGAAGCGGAAAACCCGGACGGGAGCCCCATAGCTTCCGGCGATACCCTGTGTGTGGGTACGCAGGTGAAGTTTACCGCCATGCCGCAGCGGTTTTTCAACTACCAATTTTTTCTGGATGGCAGCCTGGTGCAAAACAGTGCTTCCCCTTTGTACCATCACACCTTTAACGAAACGGGTACCTACCGCCTCAAAGTGGTGGGTACGGGCCAGTTTGGGATGGTATCGGAATCGGAAGAATTTGTGGTGCAGGTGGCCGAAATGCCCCAGGCGGGCATAGCCGTGCAATCCATGAACATCACCGCCAGCGGCATGGAAGTACAGTTTGAGGGCAGTCCGCCCGGGGCGGCCCTGTACCGCTGGGACTTTGGCGACCCGGCTTCCGGAGCGGCCAATTATTCCTCCCTGCTCAACCCTCTGCATACCTATGCCAGCTACGGCAGCTACAGCGTGCAGCTCATCGTATCCAATGGCGGTGCCTGCCGCGACACCCTGCTGCGGCAGGACCTCATCAGTTACCAGGCCATTGGCCTGGCGGCAGCGCCCTACCTTTCCGGCGATACCCTGTGTGTGGGAACAAGCGTTGAGCTGGCCGCTGTGCCCGATAGTTTTGACACCTACACCTTTTTTCTCAATGGCAATGAGGTACAAAGTGGTACTGCGGCTACCTACCATGCCAGCTTCAGCAGCCCCGGATGGCAGGAAATGACTGTTACCGGCCACAAGGGTACCGTGGATACCGAGTCGGGGGTGTTCCGGCTGTATCTCACAGCGCCTCCCACTACTGGATTTACCCACAGCATACTGGGAGAAAACAATGAAGGCTTGCAGGTGGCCTTTACGGCCGATCCTCCTGCTGCTGTGAGCTACCAATGGAACTTTGGCGACCCGGCTTCCGGCCCGGCCAACACCTCTGCATTGCCCAATCCCACACACACTTATAGCCAGCTGGGCACTTATGATGTGAGCCTGGTGGCTTCCAATGGGGGATTTTGCCGGGATACGCTTACGAAAGCCAGCCTGATTTTTTATCAGCGCATAGCTTTACAATCGGCTGAAGTGGCTTCGGGAGATACCATTTGTGCGGGAACCAGCCTGCAGTTCAGAGCCGCGCCGCGCATATTTGATACCTATACTTTTCTGCTCAATGGGGTGGAGCAGCAGCAAAACACCACCGGCGACTGGGAGCACCTCTTTACACAGGCCGGTAGCCAGGTGCTCACCGTGAGGGGCAGTGACAGCCTGGGGCACAGTGTGAGTTCCCGCGATTTTCTGTTGTATGTACAGTCCATCCCTCAAGCAGCTATTTCCTTTGAGGTGCTGCAGGCCAATCAGGAGCACATGGAGGTGCAGTTTCGGGGGCTGCCACAGGGGGCCGGCCGCTACCTGTGGGATTTTGGCGATCCGGCCTCGGGCAGCCAGAACACTTCGTCTTTGGAGACGCCTGTACACGTGTACGAAGCTTTTGGGGAGTACGAGGTGTCTTTGATTGTTCAAAATGCACAGTGTGCCGATACCACCTCCCGCCTGCTGGTATATCAGCCGCTGGGAGTGGCGTCGGAGCTTCTGCAGCCCGGCGATACGATATGTGCGGGTCAGAGCTACCGCTTCCGGGCCCAGCCGGGCATGTACGAGACCTATGAGTTTTTCCTCAATGGCGTTTCTCTGCAGCAAGGCCCGGCCGATAGCATCGAGATCACCTTTACCCAGGCAGGCGTGCAGCAACTGAGCGTTTCGGGCACCGACTCCAGCGGGACAGTGGTGCAGTCGGCTATGTTTCCGCTGTTTGTATCGGCACCACCTTCTGCGGCCTTCACCGCTGAAGTCACTTCCCAGAGCCTGGAAAGCATGGTGGTACAGTTTGAAGCTACCGGCGAAGCCCTGAGTTACCTCTGGGATTTTGGCGACCCGGCTTCCGGTGCCGAGAATACGTCCACCCTGGCCCGCCCCATACATACCTACACCCGCTTTGGGCTGTATGACGTGCAGCTGATTGCCTCCAACGGGGGGTGGTGTGAAGATACCTTGATGAGACAGCGGGCCATAGAGTTTCGTCCTCTGCGGTTGGAAGCTGCAAGCGGCCAAACTCTCCTGCTGCAGGGCGACACCCTGTGTGTGGGCAGCGAGGTTCATTTCAACGCCCTGCCCATTGCCTACCAGCAGTATGTCTTCTACCTGAACGGGCAACTGGTGCAGGAGGGCCCCCAGGCGGTATGGCAGCATCAGTTTGGGCAGGAGGGCTCCTACCAGCTAAAGGTATTGGCCCGGGATGAGCAGGGCGAACTCATCGGACAGGACAGCCTGCAGTTGGTGGTGATGCCTCAGGCCATTGCCAGTATCAGCTATGAGGCCGTGGAGGTAAACGCTTCCGGCCTGTTGGTGCAGTTTGCGGCCGACCCTCCTCCTGCAGTGAGCTACCTGTGGGATTTCGGCGACCCGGCCTCAGGCGAACACAACACCTCCACCTTGCCAAACCCCACCCACGTGTATGCCTTTCCCGGTGCATATCACGTGAGCCTGCGCGTATCCAACGGGGGGGCCTGCCATGACAGTTTGCGGCTGGACAGCCTCATCGTCTTTGAAGAGGTGATGCTGGCTGCCGAGGGTTACAAGCAGGGAGATACCCTATGTACGGATACGGAAGTGAGTTTCCTGGCCAGCCCGGCCCATTTTCAGGCTTACGAGTTTTACCTGAACGGAAGCCTGGCCCAGAAGTCGGTATCCCCCCTTTTTCGCACCCACTTTGCCCAGCAGGGCCTGCAGCAGGTAGAGATAGTGGCTACCGATGCCAACGGCCTGCGGCTACGCTCAGAATCCTTCAGCCTGTATGCGGTGGATCGTCCCCTGGCCAGCTTTTCCATCACCCCTCTGCAAACTACCCCTGCAGGATATGAGGTGCAATTTGAAAGCAATACAACGGCCACCTATTACTATTGGGATTTCGGCGACCCTGCCTCTGGTGCTGCCAACCATTCCTCCCTGTCCAATCCACGGCATATTTATCAGGAGTTTGGCGAATACGATGTGCGCCTGCTGGTATCCAATGGCGGGCAATGTACCGACAGCCTGCTGGAGGCAGCAGCTGTGGCCTACATTTATGACGATGGGAATCTGTTCGTGCCTTCAGCTTTCACGCCCAATGGCGACGGCCTCAACGATGTGCTGTATGCCAGGGGTAGGAATGTGCTGGAATTTGATTTCAGGATTTACAATGAATGGGGGCAACTCATTTTCCAAAACAACAATCCCGCTTATGGCTGGGACGGCACTTATAAAGGCCAACCCCTGGAGCCGGATACCTACTTATACATCCTCAAAGTACTGCTCAACAACGGGATAGAACGCATTTTGAAAGGGCATGTGAGTCTGATTCGCTGAGTATTTGCATAAGGGTTTTGTTGTGCCATGTTCAGATATTTTCTATATTTGGACAATGGCCAAAGGCAAAAAGAACGAACATCAGGGCAATACCCGCCGCAAGGGCGAGGGCAGCATGTACGACAAAAT
>RFHT01000444.1 GCA_003696835.1 Bacteroidota bacterium | reverse complement strand
GCTAAAAAACAAGCAGCAAGCAAAAGTGGCATTTGCCCAAAACCCAGCTTTTTTGTATTCTGGGAGTCAGAAAAGAAGAAAAGCCTTTTTTTTTCTATGAATGCGTCAACCATCCCCCTTTTATTTCAGCAAACGGCTGCCCGCCTGGGGCCGAAAGTCGCCCTCAGGCACAAAAAATTTGGCCTGTGGCAGGACATCAGCTGGGCGCGCTACTACCAGCAGGCCCGCATTGCGGCCCAGGCCCTGCTGGAGCTGGGCCTGCAAAAAGGTGAGCATGTAGCCATTATCGGCAATAACTGCCCCGAATGGGTGATCATCGATATGGGCATACAAATGGCCGGTGGGGTATCCGTAGGGATTTATACCACCAGCTCCTGGCAGCAGCTGCAGTATATCGTCAACCACGCTGAGTGCCGCTTTTTGTTTGCCGAAGACGAAGAGCAGGTGGACAAATGGCTGCAAATGAAGGCAAACACCCCCCAACTGGAACGGGTCATCTATTGGGAGGACAAAGGCCTGCGCGAGCTGCAGCACCCCCAACTGATGAGCTACCACGACTGGATGGACCTGGGCGAAGCAGCCGAAGCGAGCCAGCCCGACCGCCTGGACGAACGCATAAAGGCCATTCAAGCCCACGACATTGCCTACCTCATCTACACTTCCGGCACCACCGGCCCACCCAAAGGGGCCATGCTCTCCCAGCATAACCTCATCTGGACGGGCCAGAAAATCACGGAGGTAGAGCCCGATGTCACCGTGCGGGAAAAAGACGAGGTGATGTCTTTCCTGCCTTTATGCCACATTTTTGAGCGGCTTTTCAGTGTGATTGTGCACCTGCGCATGGGCTATACGGTCAATTTTGTAGAAAGTCCCGACACCGTACCCCAAAACCTGCGCGAAATTTCTCCCACTGTGGGCTATGCCGTCCCGCGTATCTGGGAGAAATACCACTCGCGCATCATCATAGGTATGGACGATGCCCCCTTGCTCAAGCGCCTGGCTTTTCGCCTGGCATTGAAGGCCGGCCTGGCACACGCTACGCGTGTGCTGGAGGGACAAGCTCCCGGCCCGGGCCTGCGCCTGCTCAATTTCATTGCCCAAAAAGCAGTATTCTACTACCTCAAAAAACGCCTCGGCATGGAACGCATGCGCATGGCCATTTCGGGAGCAGCCCCCATTTCGCCCGATGTGCTGCGCTTTTTTCACGCCATTGGTCTCAAGCTGGTAGAGGGTTACGGCATGACTGAAAGCACGGCCATCATCACCGTCAGCCGCACCGACACCTACAAGCTGGGCACGGTGGGCAAAATCGTGCCTGGTGGAGAAATTCGCCTGGCCGAAGACGGCGAAATCCTCGTCAAACACCCCGGCGTATTTCAGGGATACTACAAAGACCCCGAAGCCACTGCCCGCACCCTGCGCGACGGCTGGCTGCACACCGGCGACATCGGCACCATGGATGAGGAAGGTTATGTGCGCATAGTGGACCGCAAAAAAGACCTCATCATCACGGCAGGCGGCAAAAACATTGCCCCCCAGTACATAGAAAACAAGCTCAAGTTTAGCCCCTTTATCAACGATGCCATTGTCATAGGCGACAAGCGCAAGTTCATTTCTGCCATGGTGGTGCTGGATGAAGACAACATCAACAAATACGCACAAGACCACAAAATCCAGTATGCCACCTATGCCGACCTGGCCTCCCACCCCGACATTCAGGCCCTCATACAGCAGGAAGTCAGCAAGGTCAACAAAGAACTGGCCCGGGTGGAGCAGGTGCGCAAGTTCACCATTTTGCCCAAACGCCTCTATGAGGAGGACGGAGAGGTGACGCCTACCATGAAGGTAAAGCGCAAATTCATCAACGAAACTGATGCGGAACTGATTGAGGCCATGTACAGCTGAGGCGGAGCAGGACAACAGTTTTCAGGCTGTACCCGCTGCTGTATCCCTCAAAATTATTTGCCAGAATTGGGCCGTATGCGTATTATTGAATGAGATCTACCTCTATTCCCTAACCAACTTTTCCCTATGAAAAAGCTGATACAAACCACACTCTTCCTGGCCCTGCTGGCCTTCATGGCCTGCGGCGAGGGCCAGCAGCAAGCAGAGCAAACGCCCGGCGTAACCGATACCGAAATACTGCTGGGTACCTGGGGGCCGCTCACCGGACCCGCTGCCCTGTGGGGCAATGTGATGAAAGGCCTGGATGCCTATTTCCAGATGATCAATGAAGAAGAAGGGGGCATACATGGCCGGCAGCTCAAACTCATCATGAAAGATGATGCCTACGACCCCAGCAAAACCGGGCCTGTGGTGCGCGAGCTGGCCGAACGGCACGAGGTGTTTGCCTTCGTACTGGGCATAGGCACCGGCCCCAATGCCGTGGCCAAACCCTATATTGTGGAAAACAACATTCCCTGGATTTCGCCCCTCTCCGGCGCCACGGAGTTTACCTTTCCGCCTCAGCGCAACATCTTCGGCGCCTTTGCCCTCTACTTCGACGAGGGCTACGTACAGGCCAACTATGCCGTGGACTCGCTGGGAGCTACCAAAATTGCCTGTATTTACCAAAATGACGATTTTGGTAAAAGTGGCCTGGTGGCTGCCCGCGAAACCCTCAAGCAAAGGGGCATTGACATGGTGGCAGAGGTACCCGTAGAGCTCACCGACAGCGACCTGAGCTCACACGTGGCCAAACTCAAAGAGAGTGGAGCCGAAGTAGTGCTGCTCTGGCTGGCACCCAAACATGCCGCCATCACCCTGGGCACCGGCGCCGCTATGGGTTTTCAGCCCCAGTACATTGCCTCCGCCGTGCTCTCCGACATGGCCCTGATGTACGGCATCACCAAAGGCCTGTGGAAGGATGTCATCTTCGGCTACTGGGGCACCATGCCCTCCGACACCACCGATGCTACCATCCAGAAATACAAAGCAGCCTGGGCCAAATATTATCCGGGTGAAAGTTGGGGCGCCTTCCCCGCTTCGGGTTTCATGTATGGCGAGCTCATACGCGAAGGCCTGCAGCGTGCGGGCAGGGAACTCACACGGGAGTCCTTTATACAGGCCATGGAGTCCATACAAAACTTCCAGGGCTCCGGACCGGTGATTTCCTACGGGCCGGGCATACGCCAGGGCCACCGCTCTCTATTCCTCGTCAGATGCATTTCTGACACAGAGTACGAGCAACTCACGCCCTTCCAGAATGCCAATGCAGACATAGAAGCCCTAATGAAGTTGCTGTAGTTATCGTTTTATCCGCTGTGCGGTGCATTGTTCCCACATCAGTGGTATTGAAAAACCAAATTGAGTGCTGTATTGATCCCCCAAGTCCCTCCCTGGCCCACCAGCCCAATCGCTTATGGCCTGGGGAGGGGTTGGGGTAATTGCTGATACGAAAATTTCCTCTGAAAAATAAAAATATTGAGCACCAGCAGGTACAAAAAGCAAGATGACAGAAACAGCTGACTTTTGACAATACCTCCAGGCAAGCCATATCTGCGTCCATTCCGAAATAAAAAGCGCCCGCCAACTACCGCCATATTCAGATATTTTCTATATTTGGACAATGGCCAAAGGCAAAAAGAACGAACATCAGGGCAATACCCGCCGCAAGGGCGAGGGCAGCATGTACGACAAAAT
>RFHT01000443.1 GCA_003696835.1 Bacteroidota bacterium | reverse complement strand
GTGAGCAGTTCGCTGGTGGGATTGGGATAAAGGCTTGCTGCTAAGTCGGTGTTTATTTGTACGCCCAGCTCTACGATGGGACTATAGGTGCTTTGGCCGTCCATATCTACCAGTACCAGGCGATAATAAATGCGGTGGTCTTTCATGCTGGCGGCCTGGCCATCGCTGAAGGAATAGGCGCGCCTGCCAAAGGTATTGCCCGCGGCTTTTACCTGACCCAATACCTCAAACACCTGCCCGTCCAGGGAGCGCTCTACCACAAAGTGGCTGGCTCGTTTTTCCGACAGGGTTTGCCATTCCAACAGGGCCGTTTGGTCCTGCCAGTGTGCCTCAAATGAGAGCAGCTCAATGGGCAGCAATGCGCAATTGTTGAGGTTACTGAGGTCGGAATCTGTGATGGTAATGGACTGCCCACTAAGTTGGCTGGGTACCACACTCTGGGTGATTTCTGTACGGGTGCCGTTTTCGGTGACATAGCGCACTACCACATTGTAAGTCGCATTGGGCCCGTTGGGCAGGCCAAAATGCACGATGTCGGGGGCATCGGTGCCGTGGCCACTGGCCGTGGGCACATCGCGTATGCCGCTCACCACCTGGCCATTGCAGTCGGTGAGTACCACCGTTGCACCTACTGCGCTTCGGTAGGTGGTGCCAGCAGTGGCTTTTTGTGCGGCTCCGCTCTTTGGTGCCGTTCCCAGGGTTTTGAGTACCTCCACTTTGAGAAAATTCTGGTCATTGGTGCCGTTGCGCCAGAGCTGGTTGTCTCCATTGTGCACATTGATGTAGAGGTCCATGTCGCCGTCGTTGTCATAATCGACAAAAGAAGCGCCTTCGGCATCGCCGTTTACGCTTATGCCCAGGTTGTTGCGCACAAAGCTGAGGGAGCCTCCATTGGGGGTTTGATTAATGAAGAGGTAGCTGTCGCCGCTGGCGGCTGAGACAAACAGGTCCACCTTTCCGTCGTTGTTGATGTCGGCTGCTGCGCAGCCATCGGTATTGGTGGCGGCGGCCATACCGGCGGAGTTCCAGGGCTCGCCCGTACCGGCACCTCCGTTGGAAGGAGCAAACTGGCCGTTGCCCGTGTTGATCCAGATCTGGTTGGTGCCCGCATCGGTCCAGTAGAGGTCCATGTCGCCGTCATTGTCAAAATCGGCCACAACTACCCCTCCCTTGTTTCCATTTTGCGTATCGGCCAGGTCCTGCCCGGGTGTAAAGGTGCCTCCCTGGTTGAGGTAAATGTCAATTCCGCCGTCTTTACGTGCCACAATGTCCACGTCGCCGTCATCGTCCAGGTCTGCGCATACCCCGTAATCGCCATCGGTGGCAGTGGTAGGTAGCCCAATGCTCACCGGATCCACGAAGGTGAAGTTGGCGCTGCCGTCGGCGGGGTTGGCATATATATCAATGCCCCAGTTGTGGTTTTCCAGTACCATGTCGAGCCAGCCATCGTTGTTGTAATCCATGAGGAACAGGCCTTCGGTATTCATGCCGCCGGGAATATCAGAGCCGGAGGGGTTGCTGGCACTGGAGGTTAGGAGGGTGAAGTTGGGGTCATTGCCATTGCCTATCCCCAACACATAGGCATCAGCAGGGCCGCGATTGAGATAGACCTCAAGGCGGTCGTGTGTATTGCGGATGAAATCCGTATAGCCGTCGTTGTTGATGTCGGCCATCAGGGCCGAACGCGACACCTCCCGGTCCTTGCAGGCCTTGCAGTAGGTGCTGGTTTTGTCCTGGTAAGTGGGGTTGTTGGGGTCGCCCTGGGCAATGAGTACCCGTGTGCGGCCGGAGGATTTGTTTTCCTGGGTATTGACCACCACATCCAGCAGGCCGTCGTTGTTGAGGTCTCCCCAGGCGAAGCCGCCCTGCTTTTTTCCTGGCACAGCCAGGGCTTTTTCAATAATGGCAACATTAGAAAAAATACCCGTGTTCACCTGCTGTTTTTCAAGCGGATTCAGGAAAAAAAATGTGGCTATGAGGCCTATTCCGCCAGCTATCAGCGAAAAGCGGTAGAGCAGGGTAGGTTGCGGCCGTCCCTGGGGCCGCATGCGTTGATTGGATCGCATCTTTCATCAATTACCGGAAAAGGGAGGGTTCAGGCCAACAGCCCGAAACCCCCACATTTTCCGTGTGTAATGAGCCACTTCGTTAATTCACAATCAGGTTTTGTTGGGCCTGATAATTTTCGCCTACTATACTGATGATGTACAAGCCGGGGGTCCAGCCACTGACTGATACATCAAATACCGTTTCGCCCTGGTCAATTTCCACTTCTTTTTCCCACACCGTCTTGCCCTGGCCGTTGAGAATACGGGCGGTTACAAACTGTGGGCCTCCTGAGATGGCTTTCACTTTTACACGCCCCTTTGCAGGGTTGGGGTAAGCCACTGCAGAGAGAGAAAGCGATTCTTCTATGGCCAGCTCTACCAGCGGGCTGTAGCTGGACTTGCCGTCCAGGCTGACTACCTTCAGCCGGTAGTACAGGCGCTGGTCTTCGGAGAAGCCCTTCAGCGGATCCTTGAAGGAATAAGCCCTGGCCTCATTGCTGCCTTTCATGGGCACCTGCCCGATGGTTTCGAAGAGGCTGCCATCCAAAGAGCGCTCTACCACAAAATGGTTGCCGGTCTGGTTTTGATCCGTTTTCCATTCGAGCAGGCCCATACCGCCATACATGCGTGCAGTAAAGGAGGTAAGCTCTACGGGCAGGAGGGTACAAAATCCCACATCATCGGGGTCGGTGTCTTTGATGGTGACCTGCTGTCCGGGCAGGTCGGCAGGTATGAGGCTTCGTTTTACCACCTTGCGTTGACCATTTTCCGCCACAAAGCTGGCTACTATGGTGTAGTTCAGGTAGGGGCCGTAAGGCAGGCCAAAGTGCACCACGTCGGCCGGGTCGGTGCCGTGGCCAGTACCGGTAGATACTTCCCGTATGCCGCTGACGACGTTGCCATTACAGTCGAGCAGGCTCACATTGGCGCCCACAGCCGTGCGGTAGGTTGTGGCCTCAGCTCCTTTTTCGGTTTGGCCGAGGGCTTTGAGCAGCGAGATGCGCAGGAAATTTTTATTGTTCAACCCATTCCGCCAAAGCTGGTTTTTGCCGTCATCCACATTCACATACAGGTCCATGTCGCCGTCGTTGTCGTAGTCCACAAATGCTGCGCCTTCGGCATCGCCATCGACATTAATGCCCATGTTGTCGTGTACAAAACTGAGCTCACCCCGGTCTTGTGAAGTATTGAGGAAGAGGTAACTGGCTCCTGAAGAACCGGAAATAAAGAGGTCCACCTTTCCATCGTTGTTGATGTCTCCCACAGCTACACCATCAGTTCCGCTGGCTGCACTCATGCCGGCCGACTTCCAGGGCTCTCCCACGCCACTGCCGTCATCAGTAGGACGCAGATGACCGTCTTCATTGATCCAAATCTGGTTAGATCCCTCATCGGTCCAGTAGAGGTCAAAATCGCCGTCGTTGTCGAAGTCGCCAAAGGACACGCCGCCGGGGTTGTCTTCGGAGGTGTTCCCCAGGTCAATATCGCCGGAAAAGTGGCCATTTTCATTTACATAAAAATCAATAGCTCCATTTTTACGCGCTACAAAGTCCAGGTCGCCATCGTTGTCGAAGTCCACAGCTGAGCCGTAATCACCGCTCTGTGCCGTAGTAGGCAGGCCCACACTCTTGGGGTTGACAAAAAAGAAGTTGGCTGTGCCGTCGGCGGGGTTTTGAAACAGGTCAATGCCCCATTTGTCGTTTTCCAGCACCAGGTCCAGCCAGCCGTCATTGTTGTAGTCGGCCAGAAACATCCCTTCTACGTTCATGCCGCCGGGAATGTCGCCTTTGGTGGGATCATCCGGGTCGTCGGTATGCAGGGTGAAGTTGGGCTCATGCTCGGGGCCTATGCCAAATACATAGCCCTCGGCAGGCCCCCGGTTGAGATAAACCTCCACCCAATCGGTATCGTTGCGCAGCAAATCTACATAGCCATCATTGTTTACATCGGCCATGAGGGCAGAGCGGGACACATCCCGTTTGCGACAGGACTTACAGTAGGTATCCGTCATGTCGCGCAGCACGGGGTTGGCCGGGTCGTCGCTTGGGTCGGACATGATGATGCGGGTGCGGCCACTGGATTTGTTCAGCTGGGTGTTGACCATGAGGTCCACGTAGCCATCCTGGTTGATATCCTCCCAGGCAAATCCAGCCTGCTTTCTGCCCGGTACTGCGGCATCTGAGCCCGGGCCGGTTTCGCAGGGGTCATCGTCGCACACCTGGGCGTCGCAGGGCCCGAGGTGGTCGCCCGGGTGGTTTTTCAGGTGCTTTTCCACGGCGCTGGCACTGATACAAATGGTTTTACGGTTCTCCGGATTGCCATTGGGAACGTGGCAGATCTGTACTTTTTTGCCATTTCCACATTTCCACTCATCCGGAAGGGCATCAAAGCCTTCCCAATCCACACAGTCGGGAATGCCGTCCCCGTCAGTATCCAGCTTATCGTTGGCCCCGGCGTACAAGTCCTGGGAGTTGGGCACGCCATCACAATCCGAATCCCGGTCGTCATCATCATCATCGTCTCCATCATCATCCTTCCCTCCTTTTTTACCGGGGGTGTAGGAGGGGTTTTCGTGATAAGACTTTCCATCCCAATGCCAGAAAATAGTGGATTCCCACAACAAGCCGGAGGTTGCCACTCCCTGTACCCCTCCAGCACTTTTGCCTGCATCGGTGGTAAATGCATCAGAGCCGTTGTTGTTGACTGCCAGGGCCTGTATTGTCAGGGCACCATTGCGCCATTCTCCGTTCAGGCCCGGCACATTTTTTTTCACATCTCCGGTATTGGTGGGTATGAGCTGGTTGTTTTGAATGGCTTCAGGCTCAAAGTATATGCCCAGCTTACTGAGTTTGGTCGTACCCGAAACGCCGTCCAGGCTATACACAGGCAGCTGGTCCAGAGGTATATCGTCATAGGTTTTTACCGGAATATAGGTGGAAGGGTCGTTGGGATCATAGGTGTTATTGATGACCAGTCGCCCTCCCGGAGAGAGGTCTGCATTGGCAATAATAATCTTAAACTTTTGACTGCCTTTGCTGATGTCCTGGTCGATGTTGTGGAGCTTGCTGTCGCGCAGGTTAAAGTAGTCAACCCCTACCACATCGTACTTGTTGTCATATTCATGCACATGTCCGTCGGTTTCCCCATTGTTCACAGGGGCTATGGCCGAATAGGTATCTACATCAAAATGCCCGCCTTTCAGACCCGTTTGGTCACTGCTGTCGATGTGGTCATCATCATCGTCGTCATCGTCGTCATCGTCACCATCATCCTGATCCAAATCTCCGCAGGCTACGCTCACAAAAGAAGTAGCCCCTTCTTTTTGGGAAGTTTGTTCTCTTCGGGCTTCTTTGCGGTTCACAATAAAAAAGAGGGCCAGGAATACCATGATTCCGCCCACTGCCAGCAAGATACGCAGGACTAAGTTGATTTGAGGCCGCTGGCTGGGCCTTAGTTTTTGGTTGGATTGGCTCATCTATCTTTAATTTTTGATTCGTTGAAAACCGCATCCAAATAACACCGGCTTGCTGAAACACACAGGCTGCTTCAGCTTTCATCCATAACACGGGAAAGATTGGCGTTGGCATTTTCAGGACTTGTAGGTGGATTAGGGGCTTGGCCTATGGAGGTAAATGAAAGAGATGAGGGAACTGTTGACTCATTAGCAAGGAGAAGAGGGTGGAAGGCTGATAAATAAAATGATGGCAATCAGTACATTGCGTCTATATATTACGATTATATAAATTAAATAGATATAAATAACGTCTGGTAGCTACTTTCAGGCTGCACGGTCATTTATATAGTCAGGAACTATTTACTCAGCCATTGTGATGTGGAAAAATGTGCTTCACCGGCATGATAATACGAAATACGTATTATTTTATTCACAAATTACCTATACCTATTACATTCCTTTGCTGCTGCGACCGGCATGAAGGGTATCATTTGAATTTACTATCTTTGTTTTAAATGCTGCGCTTATGCTGTTGCCTTTTTCAAAAAAACCTCAAAAAGCCCTGAACATGCAGTATTCGGCCAGCCCCAGCAAGCGCTCCGCCATCCTTGGGCTGCGGCAGCAGTATTTGCAGGAAACCAATTTCCAGCTCCGCTACCACGCCTGCCATGATGTATGAATTTGGGCATCAGATTGCCTCAGAGGTGATGCTGTTTGAAGCCCAGCATACCACTCACTATACAATGCCAGGCGTGAATTTTCGTTTGCGCCTGCCCGGAGATGAGGTGTTTGGCAAAAAACCAGAAGATGCAGGTCTCCCCGCTCGCGTATGGACTCCAGGTGCTGGTGGAGGGGGAGGTCGCCGCCCGCAGGGCGGCGGGCAGCCGGCTTGATGGAGGAGGCGGACTTCCCTTTGCGGCCAGGTACGGACTGCGAATATGGGCCCATGTTTCCATATTACCCAATATTCGCCTGAATGCAAAATATTTGTTTGGAGAAAATCATCTTTTTTGTTTGCTCCACCAATAAAACACCGCAGCAGCGCCCAGCCCACATAATGCCAGTAACAACCAGCCGACAGCCGGCAGGCCGCCAGCTTCCACGGGCTCCATATCACCTATGGGGGTATAGGCTGCCCAGTAATAGGGATGCGCCATGGCCTTGTCTATGCCCTCGTCTTTCAGCAGGTATCTGCGTTTGGCCTGTCGCAGGGCCTGGTCTTTGCGCTTGCCGCTGAATATCTCCTCATAAAAGGCCTGCATGATACGGGTAGTGGAAAAGTGGTTGACCGACCACAGGGTTTTGAGCAAGCTGGGACAACCCGCCAATATAAACCCCCGCCCCAGGCTCATGATGCCTTCCCCTTCATATAGCTGTCCGTCGCCGGTTTCGCAGGCACTGAGTACGACCATAGCGGCCTGCAACTGCAGGCTGTAGAGATCATACAAATAGAGCAGGTAGTCCTGTTCGTCCATGTTTTCTCCTTTCCAGAAATAAATGTGGGAGCGCTCCGGAAAGCTGTCGAGGGTGCGGGCATGGGAGGAAATGTGGATCATGCGGTATTCCTGGGCGTGTTCCAGAAACCATTGCTTGGTGGCATGATTTCTCAGCAGGGTATCTCCGCCCCAGTGAGCCCGTACAAAGCCGATTTCCTGCTCGCTGTATTTGAGGCGGGCCAGCTGCCCGTCGCCATCAACCGGGGCAATGCCCAGAAAGCTTTTCGGAGCCTTTTGGGACATTTTTCGGGCTGAAAGTTCTTGCAGCAAGGTAGCAGAGTAGGCATAGCTGATGGTGCGCTCAAACAGCAGGTAGGGGTAGGATTTGTAATTGTACTGCCCCGGAGTAACTCGCCGGGTGAGCAGGGCGTCGAAAGGCACATAGCCCAGCAGCCCGTCGGGGATGACCAGGAGGTAAGGCGAAGCCGCCTGCAGGGGCTCAACGAGGAGTTGATAGAGGGCGTAAGCGGTTTCGGCATAGCCCTTTTCTGCCTGGGGTGAGCGAAGGGCTTGCTGAAATTGCCGGATGAGCTGGGGAAAGTGTGCGTCGCAGGGAATTTGGTGAGTGAAAAAGCGGGAGGGGGTCAGTTCAAAGATGAACAAACTGCGTTCTCCGGCAAAATAGGCCACCATGCTGCTGCTGTCGGGAGGCAGCAGGGCCTGGGCCTGCTGCAGGCTAATGCGCTGGGGCTGGTAGCCCGAAAGCCTGGCCAGGGAGGGGTAACGGCGGGTAAGTTGGGCAAAAAAGCGAGTATAGGCTGTGTAGGCTTCGTCGGCCTGTAGGAGTAGCTGCTCGTAATCTTCGGCCTGGCCGAGCTCGGCCAGGCGGGCGGCCTGCCGGCTTTGGACCAGTTGCTTTTTGAGCAGTTGTTCTTCGGCCATGAGGGAAGGAGGCAGGCCCGAAAGGTAAATGGCTTCGGCTTCCTTAATGGATTCCAGCAATACGGCGGCCTTGTTGCGCTCGGCCAGGGCAAATGCCTGCCTGAGGTAGGTGCTGTCGCCGCTGAGGCGGAATAGCTCATAGCACACTTCCAGCGCACCTTCGGTGCGCCGGTGGCTTTCCCGGCCCAGGTGGAGTTTGGAGCTTTCGTAGGTGTAGGACTGCCGCAGGCTGTCTTCCATTTGTGCCACCAGCAGGTGGCACTGCAGGCTGTGCTTCAGGGGGTCGATTTTTTTTTCCTGCTGGTAGGTACGAAAAAATGCCTGTGCTTGTCCGTAAAGGGCATCCAGTATGAGGGGTTCGGCATAGAAGGTCTCGCCCGAAGGGTGCTGATAAGCATCCTTGGGGGAAATGCCTTTGAGCACACAGTACAGCGCCTGCTGGTACTCGCGGGCAGCCTGCCGGTAAAGCCCCTGTTGCATGGCTGCTTTGCCCTTGGAAATATACACCTCTGCCACCTCGCGCCGATGCGGGCTGCCGTAGGTGGCCAGGGCAATTTGCAAGGCTTTTTCATACTGTGCCTGAGCCTGCTGATAGGCCCCCTGGTCGCGGTACACATCGCCCAGTATGTTGTAGGAGCCCGAAGTTGCCTCAGGCTTGCGGTTGCGCTCAAACGCAGCTATGCCCTGCCGGGCATGCCGGATAGCTGCCGCGTACTGGCCCATCTCCCGCTCGGCATTGGCCAGGTTTACCCATACATAGGCCATCACCGAATCCGGGACTCCCTTTATCCCCAGCGCCTCGCGGTAGGTATCCATGGCTTTTTCGTACTTCCCCTGCTCCTTATACACAATGCCGATTTCACTCAACGCTTCAATGATGGCGGCTTGCTTCTTCTGCCCCACTGCCCAGCTTTTGTAGAGGTTCAGGTGGTGAAGCGCACGCGAATAGTCGCCCATGCGCGTAAAAATGCCGCCCAGCGGCAGGTGGATGTGCTCCTCTGCCTGAAAGGGGTTGGGCCTGTTTTGCTCAAAGGCCTCATTTTGCTGGTACAATTCCAGGGTCTTCAAAAAGTAATCCCGCGCCTGGCTGTAACTGATGCCTGTATCGAAAAAGTTGTAAGCTTGCTGGTAATACAGCCGCCTGAGCTGGTAGAGGGCAGCCGGGCTCAGGCCCTCGGCATCCACAGCCTTCAGCGTGCTATCCAGCAGCTGTATGGCAGCAGTGGCCTGCCCCAGATACAGCTGGGTTTCATGCAGCCAGAAGGTGCTTTCCAGCCATTTCTCCACAGCTTGGGTGCGCGACTGGCGAACGGCAGCCAGGGCTTTTGCCTGAGCCTGCTCGTACATGCCTTTATCGAGCAAGTATTCGGTTTCCTTCAGCAAAGTATCAATGGAAACATGCCGGGGCTGCCAGGCATGCGCCTGAGCCGGGAACAGCAAAAGCAGTACCCAACTCATGGGTATGATGCCCACGCGAGGCAGGCCAGGAAGGAGGGAAAAGGAGAACATGCCGGCTTTTCGGTTTTACAACTTCGTCAATATTACGCATTTTTAGCTAAAATTTTCTTCCTGTAATCAATATGCCGCCGACAGGAGGGAGCAATAGCGGCCATAATCCCCTGATTTCTTTTGCTATGCCTGCACCCATTTTTCAGCAAGATACGTTCATGAAAGGCATGACCTATGCCGGTTTTGATACCGGCGTATTTGCCTCGCCCGGATCTGACGAGGCCATTTTGCGTCTGCTGTCCACCCATACCAACTGGGTAGCCATTGCGCCCGGCTGGTATCAGGCTTCTGCCACAGCCGCCCACATTGCTCCGGATCCCCACAAAACCCCTTCGGATGCCTCCCTGCTGCACCTCATCGGGCTGCTGAAGCAGCATGGGGTGCGCATACTGCTCAAGCCCTTTGTGGACAGTCACGACCACAGCTGGCGGGCCCGCTTTCGCCCTGCCGACTGGCACCAGTGGTTTGAAAGTTACCTCAACTTCATGCTCCACTATGCTGCCCTGGCACAGACCCACCAGTTGGATATGCTGTGTGTAGGGGTGGAAAATGTGTTGGGCAATGAGCATCAGCAGCGGTATTGGCAAAACCTCATACAGGCCGTGCGGCAGGTGTACCAGGGCCCCCTTACCTATGCGGCCAATTTTGAAGCGCCCGGCTCCTACCGGCAGGTATCCTTCTGGCAGCAGCTCGACTACATTGGCATTGACGCCTACTTTTCCGTTTCCAAACAAAAAAAGCCCTCCCTCAGACATATCCTCAAATGCTGGAAACGCCAAATCAAAAAAATAGAACGCTGGCACCGCAAGCACCATCCCACCAAGCCCATACTGTTTACCGAACTGGGCGTAAGCAGCTACCAGGGCGCGGCCCAACTGCCCTGGAAACACCCGCCCGGGGAGGTAGTGGACCTGCATGAGCAGGCACGCTACTACGAAGCTTTTTTTGAAGCTTTCATGTACAAACCCTGGCTCAGGGGGGTGTTTTGGTGGTGGTGGGACAATCCCTCCACCTCCGACTATGTACATGGAGGCAAAGACTACCCCTACTATTACACCCCCCAGGGCAAGCCCGCCGAGCAGGTGCTGAGGCAGTATTACGCTTCCTGATTGGAATTATTTTGAATTAGGATATTAGCCGGATTTATGCTAAATTTAGTTGAGTAGAAATCATCAAAT
>RFHT01000050.1 GCA_003696835.1 Bacteroidota bacterium | reverse complement strand
GGGAGGGGCAGGAATTGTACAGGTTGAGGGGAACTATGCCTATTTGGGAGCCATGGGCAATGGGCTGGTCATATTGGACATCCGCAACCCGGATCGCATTCAGTTTGTTTCCCAATTTATCCCAGACATCAATTACCCGGTACCAAATCCCACCCCCAGTTTGTACAACCTCAGAGGGCTGGAGGTGAAAGCGGGCATGGTCTATGCCTGCTATGATGCGGGTGGTCTCAGGATCATTGATTGCACCCAGCCATCCCAGCCAGTAGAGGTTGGCCGCTTTGCCAACCCGGCCCTCTATCAACCCGTTAATTTACCCAGGGCTTACAACAATCTGGTGTTGAACGGCAGCCTGGCGTATGTGGCGGTGGATTATTGTGGAGTGGAAGTACTGGATGTTTCCGATCCTGCCAATATCGGCTTGCTTGGCTGGTGGAACCCCTTCAACTGTCCAAACAACAACTGGTTTACTTCTCCAGTACATGCCAATGAAATTCGATTGGATGCGAACAGCCAACTCTTATTCGTTTCCACCGGGAAAAGCGACTTGCGCATTCTGGATATCTCCAACCCGCTCTTTCCGGTCGTTTGCGAAGCGTTCGATGGTTTGGCTAATGACATAGGGAGCTGGGGCATACATGCTGCTGGCACGCATGTTTTTGTCTCCTATATATGTGTGCCCCTTGGCATTCCCCTCTCCTCTAACTGGACTGGCGTAAAAATTTACGGCTACACCCGCTCTGCTACTCCAGTAGCGCCAGTTGGTGGAGCAGGTATGGAGGTTTTTCCTAATCCGGCCCGTGAAGTGTTGCATATCGTACGTCAAAGTGGCGGGCCCTGTCAATTGGAAATGTGGGACATGCACGGCAGGAAGCTATGGGAAATGGGCGTGACAGAGCGGGAAATTGCGCTCCCCCTTCCATTAGCAGGGGGGCTGTATGTGCTTCATCTGCGCTCGGGCCGGCAGGGGGTAAGCCGGAAAATTAGGGTGCTGGATGGGGATAATTGATGGCTGGGCATACAGCCTTGCAGCGGTTAGTGCAAGCAGCAGCATGGCCTATTGCATGGGGGTATTGGAGGGAAGTTTTGAAGGAGCAGGGAGGAATTTCATCATTTTAGGCAATATTCCCTAACTTCGCCCGCTGAAAATACCGGTTTTTTTATGAATGAACTCCCCCCACACCTCGCGCATTTACAGCTTCGGGACTTTTACTATGATTTGCCCGAAGACCGGATTGCCCGCTTTCCGCTGGAGGAGCGCGACCAGTCGAACTTACTCAAATATGCCGGGGGAGAGATTAGCCATCATCGCTTTGTCCATTTGCCAGAAGTGCTTCCCAAACACTCGCTGCTCATCCTGAACGATACGCGGGTAATCCGTGCCCGGCTGTACTTTCGCCGGCAAACGGGGGCGCTGATCGAAATATTTCTGCTGCATCCGCAGCAGCCTTCGGAAGTGGCCCTGGCCATGCAGGCCAGGGGAAGCTGCCTGTGGAGCTGCATGATTGGCAACAAAAAGAAATGGAAGGCAGGAGAAGTGCTGCAACTGGAAACCAGCCCGGAGGGGCAAAAGCTGGAGGTGAGGGCCCGCTTAGTGGACCCGGACAAGCAGTGGGTAGAGTTGAGCTGGACGCCCGAAACCATGCATTTTGCTGAGCTGGTGGAGCACATTGGCCAATTGCCTTTGCCACCCTACCTGAACAGGGCCGCCACGGAGCGGGATGTACAGCAATATCAGACCGTTTATGCCCGCGAGGCCGGGGCCGTGGCGGCCCCCACGGCCGGGCTGCACCTTACGCCCCGCCTGTTGGAAGCCCTCAAGGACAGGGGGCATCAACTGGGCTACGTCACCCTGCACGTAGGAGCGGGAACCTTCCAGCCGGTAAAGTCGCAGGAAGTGGCCCGCCACAGCATGCATTCCGAACAATTCACCCTTACCCGGCAGAGCCTGGAGCAACTGCTGGCACACAAAGGGCCTGTGATTCCGGTGGGTACCACCTCTATGCGCGTACTGGAGAGCCTCTACTGGCTGGGGTTGCAGATGAGCGAACGAGTTGCAACGGACAAACCACATTTTTTTATCGGGCAATACGATGCTTACCGTTACAGCGGGCAGGCCCTGCCGCCCACCCGGGAGGTGCTGCAAAGCATGCTGGACTACCTGCATGCCCGGGGGTGGGAATCGCTTACAGCCGAAACGGCCATTTTCATTCTGCCGGGCTATCAATTCCGCTTGTGCAACGGACTCATTACCAACTACCACCTGCCCGAGTCCACCCTCATCATGTTGGTAGCTGCTTTCATAGGGGAAGACTGGAAAAAAGTATATGCTGAGGCCCTGGAAAAGGGGTATCGCTTTTTGAGCTATGGCGACAGCAGCCTATTGCTTCCCTGAGGTTGGCTGCAGGCCTGCATATTTGTAGCCGCTTCCGGTGTTGAGCAGCACCACCTTTTCCGACTCCTCCAGCCAGCCGGCCTTCAGCAGTCGTTTGCAGGCTGCCCAGGTGGCGGCCCCTTCGGGCGCCACAAACAGCCCTTCGCATTGGGCTATTTCCTGCACTGCCTCTAAAATTTCGGCATCACTTACGGCTACGGCAGTGCCGTTACTTTCTCTGAGCACCTTGAGGATGAGGCGGTGCCCATAGGCAAAAGGCACCCGCAGCCCGCTGGCAATGGTAGCGGCATGGGGAAAAAATTCCGCTTCATTTTTTCCCTGCTCAAAGGCCTGTACGATGGGCTGACAGCCTTCGGCCTGCACGGCTACCATGCGGGGGCGTTTGCTGCCCACCCAGCCCAGTTGCTGCATTTCTTCCAGGGCTTTCCATATCCCTATCAGCCCGGTTCCGCCACCGGTGGGGTAAATGATGACGTCGGGTACTTCCCACCCCAGTTGTTCGGCTATTTCATAGCCCATGGTTTTTTTGCCTTCCAGGCGGTAGGGTTCTTTGAGGGTGGAAACATCAAACCAGTTGTGCCGCTGTGGGTGTTGCTGTATGATGCGGCCGCAGTCGCTGATGAGGCCATCGACCAGCTGCAGGCTGGCGCCAAACTGCCGGCATTCCAGCTTAAACATTTCGGGCGTATCGGCCGGCATGAACACATGGGCTTCCAGCCCGCCGCGGGCGCAGTAGGCGCTCAGGGCACCTCCGGCATTGCCCGCCGTGGGAATGACGCAGGCCTGCACCCCTAGTTCCCTGGCCTTGGAAACGGCCATGGACAGGCCCCTGGCCTTAAACGAAGCCGTAGGGTTGGCCGATTCGTCCTTGATGTAGAGCTGCTGCATGCCTGCGAGGGCTGCCAGCCGCATAGAAGGCAGCAGGGGGGTCATGCCTTCCCCCAGGCTCAGGATGTGGGCGTCGTCACCTACTGGCAGCAGTTCGCGATAGCGCCACATACTGGACACACGACGCCTGAGTTTGCGCTTGGGAAGGGGCTTTCTGAAGTCGTAAACCGCCAGCAGGGGCTGGCCGCAGCCTTCACGGGTGCATACCGTTTGAAGCCGGTCGCTTTCGTATTCGGCGCCACAGCCGGAGCAGCTCAGGTGGGTAAAGCGGCTCAGGGTTTTGGCACCCGGCAAAATGGGGGCAAATGCTTTCATGGATCAACAGGTGTAAAGTTTAGCAGGGGTCTTAGTTTTCTAACGAAAACCAGCAGATGAAAGACATCCTGGCAGACAAAAAAGCCCTGCTTTTTTGTCTTTTGCTAAAAATCACTCCTCAACTGGTAGGCGGCCCGCAGGCGCCTGATGAGCTGGGCCGACTCTTCAAAACTGAGGGTTTGCTGGGCATCGGAGAAGGCTTCTTCCGGCCGGGGATGGAGTTCAAATATGAGGCC
>RFHT01000442.1 GCA_003696835.1 Bacteroidota bacterium | reverse complement strand
TTCATGGCTGTGGATGCCCAGAGCGGCAACACCTACGTATTTCGGTACAACGACATGCCCAATGGCCACTACATGCTGGACCAGCAGGAATACCTGAACGACATAACCCTGGACCTGCAAAACAGCATGCAGGCCAAAATCGTGAAGCAGGAAGAACGCAACTTTTTTGGCTACCCCGGAAGGTATCTGCTGCTCGATCTCTCCGGCACCCCCATTCATGGCCAGTTGTGCACCCGCGACAACCGCTTTTACCTGCAGCTGGCTTTCGAGTCTGAAGTGGGTAAACACCAGGATGACATTCATGCCTTTCTCAACTCCTTTGAACTGCTTCCCTTCCAGCCTGCAAGCTGGGCCCCTTATTCGCCCCCAGGTGCTGGCTTCAGCATTTCCATGCCCGGCGAAGTCATGATTGAAGCTGACAGCGTATCGGAATATCAAATGGATTTTCCCCTGCTGCGCGACCGCATTTACAGCGCCAGTGATACCAATTCGGGCATGGTGTACTCCCTGTACATCAGGCAGCACGCTCCCTATTTCACTTATGAAGATGAACACACCTTTTACACCCGGGTAGAAGAGTTTGTGCAGGCAGATGAAGGAGATAGCCTCATTTTTGAAAACAGCTTCCATTGGATGGGAGTACCGGTCAAAGAGTTTGTTTACCAGTCGCCCGCCTATACCTACCTCAAACGCGTGCGGGTGATTCCCTGGGGCGACAAGCTGTACATGCTGTGGGCCATTGTGTCCCGCCAGGCTGTAAATGCCGGGCCCACCGAAGATTTTTTCCATTCTTTGCAGCTGGACCGTACAGCCAATAGCGGGCAGTTGTTTGTAGCAGCGAAGGTGGCCAAAGAGCGTATGATGGCCGACATCCTGCAAGCCGATAGCAGCAGGCGCCTCCTGCTCAACGACTACCTAAGGCAATACGATGGGTGGACTGCAGCCGACCTGCCCGAACTCCACCGCATGCTGGAAGCCATCTCTCCACAGGCACCTTCTGCCATGCAAAGCACTAAAAAGCAGTTGATCAGGGCGCTTGGGGAGGTATATGACGAAGGCAGCACCGCCCTGCTGTGGAAAGAGTACGAGCGCTATGCCGATACTTCTCATATCAGGCACAGCCTGCTGGTGGCCCTGGCCCAGCAGCATCAGGCCGACCAGTGGCCGACCTTGCTCCAGCGCCTGTATGCAGACCAACCCGAAATGGCCTGGGAGGACAAAAACGACTTTTTTGCCCCCCTCAAATTTGACACCACCGGTATGCTGGCCTCTTTGCTGCCCCACCTCATGCCCCTGATGGAACGGCCCCACTTTGCCCGCGAACTGTACGAAGTGCTGGAGCACGCCCTGGAATCCCACCAGCTGCAGCCCGCTCACCTACAGCCCTACCTGCCTGCACTCAGCAGGGAGCTGAGCTTGACGGCCGATTCCCTCGAACTCGCTCCCCTGGACACCAACGACTACGCCTACCTCAACCGCTTCTACTGGCAGTGCGAACTCTGGCAGCACCTGCCTCTCAATGCTGAAGCTACTGCTGCCCTGCAGCGGGGGCAAAGCGGATATGCGGAGTTCCTCCATTTTTCCGCTATCAAAGCCCTGCTAAAAAATGGCGTAACACCCGACTCCACTGCCTTCAGCACCCTGGCTGAGGATGGCTATTTTCGCAAAGAACTCTTCGAGCTGCTCGACACCCTCGATCAAATCCAGCTGCTGCCTCAGCCCTACCAGAACCAGCAGGCCATGGCCCAGGCCTACCTGGAACACGCCGGCTACGAATACGATGAGATAGAGCCAGACACCATGGTGTTTGTGGAAAAAAGAACCATAGAAATCAACGGGCATACAGGCATCATTTATCTCTACAAAATGGGGTATTTCGTTGAAGCAGAAGAGGCGGGTAAAACAGTGAGCATCAACTGGTACCCCGGCCTGAGTGGTCTCTTCCCCTCCGATGGCGGCCTCAGGCCCCTGCAAAACCTCTGCTGGCCCTACTGGGAAAAATGGGAAGAAATGGAAAGCTCCCAGGCATTCATCGCCCTCTGGAAAGAGAAAATGCAGCAAGACGATCCCTGAGCGAGCAAGAGTAAAATTTCTACTATGATCAGATTATTTGAATAAATTACAACCCAAAACCTAAACCAAATTTTTGTAATGCCTGTTCGAATTTCATTTACCCTCCTGATTTTCATCTTTCCGCTTTGGATAGCTGCCCAACCCCCGGTGAGTAGTTGGGCCTACCACCAAATTGACAGTACCAAAGGAAAATGGGGGGACGAGGGCCAGCCCGATTGGCTGCGCTATTTTGGCCTGGACATGGGCGATATCGACCAGGACGGCGACCTCGACATACTCTCTGGCCGGTACCTTTACCGAAATCCCGGAGGGAATATGAAGGGCGAGTGGTCCCGTATCATGCTTCCCCAAAACGTCGATGGAATCTTATTTCTGGATGTGGATGGCGACACCTACGCTGATTTAATTGCCCAGGCCCTGCCGGACCTCTGGTGGTTTGAAGCAGAAGATCACCAAGGCAGCAGTTGGAGCGGAAAAAAGATAGGGACTGTTCCCGCCACCAGCCACGTCAATAGTCAGGGGTTTGGTCAGGGGCAGTTTATACCCGGTGGCAAGGAGGAATTTGTCATTGCCGGTGCCGGGGATGTATATCTTTTCCAGATCCCGCAGCATCCTGACCGCCAGCCCTGGCCCCGAAGCAAAATTGGTGTCAATACCTCAGATGAAGGGATCGGACTGGGGGATATTGACGGAGATGGCGACCTGGATATTGCCTGTGGACGACGCCCCCCAAAAGGGGAAGAGCCGCTTCTGCTACTCTGGTTTGAAAACCCAGGCCATCTCAGCAGCAATTGGGCCAACCACAACGTAGGCCAAACCAACCACCCCATCGACCGGGTGGAGGTAGGAGACCTCAATGGTGACGGCCGCGCCGACATTGCCGTTACTGAAGAACGCTGGCCCGGCCTTGAGCCTGATGCCAACCTCTTCTGGTTTGAACAGCCCCTCTCAGGCAATGAATGGCCCCGCCACCACCTTGTAACCCAATACTCCATGAATAACCTCGACCTGGCCGACATCGACCAGGATGGCGACCCCGACCTGCTAACAGCTGAACACAAAGGCCCCAGGCTGGAGGTACAGCTTTGGGAAAATAACGGAACTGGCCATTTCACCAAAGTACTGATTGATACAGGCAAGGAAAATCACCTGGGTACCCGGCTTGCCGACCTCGACCAGGACGGTGACCTTGACCTCGTTGGTGCAGGCTGGGACCAGTACCAGCAGATGCACATCTGGCGAAATGACTACATCGACCGTAGCCTTCGCTGGCGACTACTCAGCACAGCTACAGGAGAGCTCCCTCCCACCAATGGCAGCAATGAACAGACCGCCTCTTTGGTTGCCGATGTCACCGGAGATGGCATTCATGACATCTTCATCACGGACCGCACTGTTGCACCAGCTGTCATTGGCCTCTTTTACACCCCCAATGGTTGGAAGCGGCACATCATTGAGGCAGGGAAGCTGCGCATAGAGGCAGGCTCTCCTGCACATGATATAGACGGGGACGGCGACACTGATATCGTATTTGCTGGTGAGGCACAGAGCAATGAGGTATGGTGGTGGGAAAACCCCTACCCTGCCTTCCATCCCCAAACCCCCTGGAAGCGCCACACCATCAAGCGCTCAGGAGGTACCAAACATCACGACCAGGCCTTTATCGACTACGATGGTGACGGCCAAAAGGAATTGGTTTTTTGGAACCAGGGCGCTCAGACACTCTTTGTTGCCGAAATTCCAGCCAACCCCAGTACCCTTAGTGAGTGGGACTTCAAGCCGGCCTACACCTATACCACAGATGGGGAACCCCAGCCCCCTAGTACCTACCCCAGTTGGAGAGGCACCAATGAGCATGAAGGCCTTTTCCCCTGCGACATAGACGGCGATGGTATCATGGACATTGTGGGGGGAGGGCGCTGGTTCAAATACCAAAACGGCACCTTTCTGGAGCACCTCGTTGACCCGGCATACGCCTTCACCCGTGCTGCAGCAGGACAGCTTATTGTGGGGGGGCGCCCCGAGCTGGTCTTTGTAGTGGGTGATGGTGTAGGACCGCTGATACTGTATGAGTGGCAGGCAGGCTACTGGCAGCCACGAGTTTTATTGGAGGAGGTCAATCATGGCCATACCCTGGACGTGTTGGACGTTAATGGTGATGGATACCTCGATATCTTCAATGCCGAAATGCGCTTTGGTGAAGGCAATCCTGATAGTGAAATCCGAATTTTATTAGGAGATGGCCAGGGACACTTTCGCAAGCACGTAGTTGCCCGCGGCTATGGCGTACATGAAGGTAAGCTGGTGGACCTGGATGGGGATGGCGATTACGATGTGCTCGGTAAACCCTATACCTGGAAAGCTCCCTTGTTGAATATTTGGTTGCAGGAATAATGGCCGGATTGAGGCGCCACACCCAATCTGTACGACGCATAAATATAGAAATGACCAACATGCGCTTCATCTTGTTTTTCAGCCTCGGACTGGTCGCGCACCTGCACGCCCAGGTGAAGATCGATACCATGCACTATCTCGGTCGGCCGCACTTCCGCATCGGCACCCCAGCTGCAAGCTGGTACTATGACCGGGCAGGCGGTGGTTTTTCAGCCTTATTTGATTCCACCGGACGCGATTGGATAGGTTTTCGCATGCAACCATGGGGGCAGTACCCTGCTTCGGCAGCCTCTTCCTTTCGGGGAATGCCCAACCTGGTGTACCGCTCCGGCGACAGCGGCGCCGGGCATCCCGGCCATGACCTTTGTGTAAGTACCCAGACAGCTCCCAACCAAATAACTACCAGGAGTCTTAGCGGGCGTTGGGTCTGGCACTGGACCTTCTATCCCACTTATGCAATTCTTTCAGTAGATAAGGTGGACACTACACACGCCTACTGGTTTCTGTACGAAGGCACACCAGGCGGGCGCTTTTCACCTGCTGCTCAGTATTTTGGCTCCGACCAGGGTGGCCCACGCTATGACCAACCCGACTTCTATACCCAACAAATGGAATTTGACCATTACCACTGGGCTTATTTTGGCGATACCGCTGTGGAACAAGTGCTTTTTGTGGGCCAGCTAACGCCAGATACCTTGCAAGATACCTTCTCTTATTTGGGCGATACTGAGGCTGGAGTAGCATCCACGAATGGCATGGTGGTATTCGGCCTGGGGCGGGGGCCCGGCAACCGCCCCTTGTTCACCAGTCTTCAGCGCTTTGTGGTAGGTTTTTGGCCACATGCTGTACACAAGGAGGAGGAACACCGTATGCTCACAGAATACCTAAATATCTTGCTGACCAAAATCGCCCAACAGCCATGAGCCAGGCTGTGTTCGAAAATTATCCCTATCCGGGTTCTATGGATAAAAATCGATCCATGCAGGCAAAAAACAGCCATTGAAAATTGAGTTTGCCAGAGAAAAACTATTTTCAACTATTGTTGTAAGTTGTTTATTTTCAATGACTTGTATTAACCACCTCCAACTCCTCCTTGAAAAGGAGGAGAGTTCTCCGGGGCAGGCGGCGCAGCCGCCT
>RFHT01000441.1 GCA_003696835.1 Bacteroidota bacterium | reverse complement strand
GGCGGCTACATCAAATACCTGCAAACCACCACGGTTTTTCCCAAAATGCCGCTGGTGGGCAATATGCTCACCGACAACTTTATTCACAACCGCCTCAATTTCAGGTGGTACCCCGCCAGGCAGTGGACCGTGGCCGTAGAGGCGCGAAACCGCCTGTTTTATGGAGAGCAGGTCAAGCTCTTCAACACCTTTGGCAGCTTTAGCCAGCGCATCGACCAGTACGAGGGGCTGGTAGATTTATCGGTGATATGGCTGGATGAAGAGGCTGCCCTGCTGCACAGCATAGTGGACCGGGCTTACCTGAACTGGGCGGGCGAAAAGTGGGAAGTGCGCCTGGGCAGGCAGCGCATCAACTGGGGCATCAACCTGGCCTGGAACCCCAACGACCTCTTCAACCCCCTGAACTTCCTGGATTTTGACTATGAGGAGCGCCCCGGCCGCGATGCCCTGCGGGTACAGTACTTTCCGGGCCTGATGTCGAGTGTAGAGCTGGCTTTTGCCCCGGCCAAAAAAATTTCCAACTCCATTGGCGCCGCCCTGTACAAATTCAACCTAGGCACCTACGATATACAGTTGCTGGCGGGCTACGCAAGGGGTGACCTGGCTTTTGGAGGAGGCTGGGCCGGATACATAGGGGGCGCGGGCTTTAAGGGCGAGGCCACCTATTACAGCCCCACCGGTGCCGCCACCGATACCCTGGGCAGGGCATTTATTTTCTCTACTGCACTGGACTACCAGTTTGGCAACGGTATATATGCCACGGCTTCGGTACTGTACAACAGCAAAGGGCAGGGACTAAACAACGGAGCAACCCAGGGCCCGCTGCTGCTGGGTGGCAGCAGCACGGTTTCCTCCAAAAACCTCTTCCCCGGCAAATGGGCCTACCTGCTGCAGGCATCGCGACAACTGCACCCCCTGGTGAGTCTGAGTGTGGCCGGGCTGTACACCCCCACTGACAATTTGAGCATTTTTTTCCCTACCATTACCTACTCCATCAAAGAAAACTGGGACCTGGACCTGGTGGCCCAGGCAGCCCTGGCCGACCAAAACGAAGCTTACCGCCACCTGGGCACCAGCCTGTTTTTTCGCCTCAAGTGGAGTTATTGAAAAACACAACATACTATGCCGGCGGCTGCCAGGCCCTGGCCAACTGCCGGGCACTGCCCAGCCCCTCTATGCCCAGCTCTACCACATCGCCGGGCTTGAGGAAGGTGGGAGGATTCATGCCCAGGCCCACGCCGGGCGGCGTGCCGGTAGAAATGATGTCGCCCGGCAGCAGCGACATAAACTGGCTGAGGTAACTGATGACGTAGGGCACGTCAAACACAAACTGGGAAGTGTGACCGTTCTGTCGCATTTCGCCGTTTACCATGAGCCACAGCTTCAGGTTGCTGCTGTCGGGAATTTCGTCGCGGGTAGCCATGAAAGGCCCCAGGGGTGCAAAGGTATCACAGCTTTTGCCCTTTACCCATTGCCCACCGCGCTCAATCTGAAATTCGCGCTCGCTGTAGTCGTTGTGCAGGCAGTAGCCAGCCACGTACTCCAGCGCCTGCTCCCGCTGCACATAGCTGGCCCTTTTGCCAATGACCACCGCCAGCTCTACTCCCCAGTCGGTCTTTTTGCTGCCACGGGGAATGATGAGGTCGTCGTTTGGGCCAACAATGGCCGAGGTGGCCTTGAAGAAGACCACCGGCTCCTTGGGGATGTCCATGCCGCTTTCGGCGGCGTGGTCGGCGTAGTTTAGCCCAATGCAGATGAGCTTGCCGGGCCGCGCCACGGGCGGCCCCAGGCGCACCCCTTCAGGCAGGCGGGGGGCCGTAGCCTGATGGGCTTCCATCCATTCTCTGAGGCGCTGGAGTCCTCCCGTAGCAAAAAATTGTTCGTCATAATCTTCTCCCAGACCACTGGCGTCAATCATGCGGCCATTGTCCAGAAGCAAGCCGGGTTTTTCTGCACCGGCTTCGCCATGTCTGATCAGTTTCATCGGATTGAAAGAGGTTATGGGTTGAGTGTTTTAAAGCCTGCAAGGCAGCAAACCTTCAGTTGCGCTGCCTGATTTTTTTTCTGGCCCAGGCAGCAAGCAGGGAGGCCAGAATAACCGTGCTGATACCTATGAGGGTGAGGTGCTCCACCGGCACCAGTTGTATCCAGCCATTGTCCTGGGCCAGGCCCAGCACAGCCACCCCTGCCCCCAGCAGCGCCAGCAGGCTGCTGGTGACGTACAAAAGAGAAAATTGGTCTTTCCGGCTCATGGTATTCAGGTATTGAGGTTAACAAATCCACCGTCTATGGGGTAGTTGGTGCCCGTGATAAAGGCCGCTTCATCGCTGCATAGGTAGAGGGCCAGTGCAGCAATTTCTTCGGGTTTGCCCATGCGCCCGATGGGCTGGGTGTTGGCCAGGGTCTCGTACATCTCCTGCTCCCTGCCAGGGTAGTGCTGCGCCAGGTAGCCGTCCACAAATGGCGTATGCACCCGGGCGGGCGATATGGCATTGCACCGTATGCCATGCTGTAGGTAATCTCTGGCCATGCAGTAGGTCATGCTCAGCACCGCTCCTTTGGTCATGGAGTAGGCAAAGCGGTCGGGCAGGCCCACCATGGCCGCCACCGAGGCCATGTTGACGATGGCGCCTCCCTTTGCCTTCATGCGCTTTACCCCTGCCAGCAGGCAGTTGTAAACGCCCTTGATATTGACGGCATACAGGCGGTCCAGCTCGGCCTCAGAGGTCGCTTCCACATTGCCGATGCAGGCAATGCCCGCATTGTTGACCAGTAGGTCCAACTCCTGGCCGCAAAAGGCCTCAAAAGCTGCCTCCGTTTCAGCCTGCAGGCTCACATCGCAACGCAAAAAGCTGCCCTGGCCCCCTGCTGCCCTGATTTCAAACAGGCAGCCCTCTGC
>RFHT01000440.1 GCA_003696835.1 Bacteroidota bacterium | reverse complement strand
GCTCAAAGCGGTCACGATACTCCAGGCCGTAGTAATACTCCAGCACCGACAAAAACAGGCTCTTGCCAAAGCGCCGCGGACGCACGAAAAAGAGGTAGCGCTGGCTCAACTGCTCCAGCACACGCAGGTATGGGGTGCGGTCGATAAATAAGTAGTCGTTATCAACCAGGGTCTCAAAGTTGCTGATGCCGTAGGGAATCTTAATCATGGCCTCGTGTTCATGTTGTGGCTAAAGATAGGGCTTATTCCAAAGTGAACAAAATGAGTTCCATCCTGGTTATCCCTTCATGAAATACATGATCCTTATCCTGATTGCAGCTGTGGTAGTATTAATTGCCGTACAGTCATTCTTCCTCATTTACGACGCCCGCATAGAGCAGCAGCCCTATACCGTGCTGCACAAAGCGGGCAACATTGAATTACGCCAGTACCAACCCGCCTTATTTGCCTCGGTAACTGTGGGCCAGCAGATGTTTGAGGGCCAGAACCAGGCCTTCCGGCAGCTTGCGGCTTATATTTTTGGACAAAATCAAAGGCAGGAACGCATTGCCATGACGGCCCCCGTTCACATCCGGCCTTCAGGCCCAAATTCGGAGATGAAATTCATGATTCCCGCCCAGTATAAACGGGAGGCGCTGCCAGCCCCCCAAAACGACCAGATCAGCTTCTACACGGAGCAAGGCTATTACGCCCTGGCCATTCGCTTCGGGGGGTACTGCGACCAGCAAAAGTTTGAACATTACAAAAATAAACTACAAGCCTACCTGCAGACCCACCAGATCAGGCCCGCCGGTGACTTTCTATTCCTCGGCTACAATGCCCCTTTTCAATGGGTACTGAGGCGAAACGAAGTGCTGGTGAAAATCACCTACCAGTCCACTACTGAGCCGTCGGATTCGAGATAAGTTTCAGGGTTACGCCAGTCGTGGCCGAGCTTATCGGCCAGAGCTTCCTCATCCAGTTCAATGCCCAGCCCGGGTTTAGTGGGTAGGGGAATGTGGCCATCCTCCACCTCAAAGGGTTCTTTGAGGTAGCCCTCGCCCAGGGTAACCTGCTCCTGGCACAGAAAGTTGGGAATGCTGGCAGCCAACTGCAGGCCTGAAGCCAGCGAAATGGGCCCCAGTGGATTGTGGGGGGCAATGGCGGCATAGTAAGCTTCGGCCATGCCGGCAATGATACGCCCTTCAAATATGCCTCCGGCATGGCAGAGGTCGGGCTGCAGGATGCTGGCAGCTCCTTTTTCCAAAATTTCGCGAAACCCCCACTTCGTAAAAATGCGCTCACCCGTGGCAATGGGGATGTGGGTTTCTTTGGCCAGCTCTGCCATCACATCTACATTCTGACAATTTACCGGTTCTTCTATGAAGTAGGGTTGATAGGGCTCCAGGGCATGGATGAGCAGGGCGGCATTCTGGGGGCTGATGGCTCCGTGAAAGTCGATGCCGATGTCGGCATCTTTGCCCACGGCTTCGCGCAGAGCGGCAAAGGCCTCGGTGGCTTCCTCTATGAAGCGGGCATTGGCAACCACTCCTGACTGCCGGCCGTTTTTTACGCCTGTTTTGAAAGCGGTATAGCCCCTGGCGCGGGCCTGCTTGATGGCCTCGGGAGTGCGTGCATGAGCATATACCCGTATGCGGTCGCGCGTGGGCCCGCCCAGTAGTTCGTACACCGGCACGCCCAGGGCTTTTCCCTTGATGTCCCACAAGGCCTGCTCTATGCCACTGAGGGCACTGGTGAGAATGGGGCCCCCGCGATAAAAGGCATGCCGGTAAATGGCCTGCCAGTGGTGCATCACCCGCCGGGGGTCTTTGCCCACCAGGTAAGGCGCTATTTCCTGTACAGCCGTGGCACAGGTATCGGCCCGGCCCTCGGTAATGGGCTCGCCCAGGCCCACGATGCCCTGGTCGGTGTGAACTTTCAAAAAAAGAAAGCGCGGCTTTACCTTAAAGGTTTCCAGTTTCGTAATTTTGATGGGGTCTTTATACACCGGGCGGTAGCTAAAAGGGCCACTGCTCTTGCTGAGAGGCGTTTCGCTCTCCGAAGCCTGAAGGCCGTATGCCCCGGCTGCGCCCAGCAGGGCTGAAGCAAAAGCATGGCGAAAAAATTTGCGTCTGGAAGCGGTGTGTGATGGGCGGGTACTCATGGTAATTAAAGGTTTGGAGGTGATGAAAAAATAGAATAGCAGATCAATATACACCAATTTCAAGAATTTGATTATCTTAAAAACATGAACGACTGCTTTTGGCTGAAATTTTTTCTTCTGGGCCTGCTGGCCTGCGACTTATTGCAGTGCCAACCTGCTGAAAAGCAAGCTCCTGGCCCTTCTTTGCCCAACATCGTGCTGGTGATGGCCGATGATCAGGGCTGGGGCGATATGGGCTACTATGGGCATGAAGTGCTGCAAACCCCCTTTTTTGATGCGATGGCCTCAGAAGCCCTCCGGTTTGACCACTTTTATGCCGCCGCCCCGGTATGTTCTCCTACCCGGGGCAGTGTGCTTACGGGCAGGCACCCCAATCGCTTTGGGTGCTTTAGCTGGGGGCATACCTTGCGCCCCCAGGAAATCACGCTGGCCGAAGCCCTGAAGCAACAGGGGTATGTAACGGGCCATTTTGGCAAATGGCACCTGGGGTCGGTACGTCCCGGCAGCCCTGTAAACCCGGGCGCCAGTGGCTTCGACCAATGGCTTTCGGCTCCCAACTTTTTTGACAACAACCCCATACTGAGCCGCAACGGCATAGCCGAACAAACCCAGGGAGAGAGCAGCATGCTGTTGTAAACAGCCTCAACGGCAACGATTACTAGCTCTGATGCCTGGGCTACTGTCTGTTTACCTGTTTGTACCCAATTAACCCATTTTT
>RFHT01000439.1 GCA_003696835.1 Bacteroidota bacterium | reverse complement strand
TTCAATACCCTCAACCGCGGACTGGACGGCGACGTGAGCCTGGTGGTGGAAATCAACCCCAACTTCGACCAGCCTGAGCAGCACCAGTTCAACAATATCTACATACAGCCTTTCCACGTGGTGGTGGACAAAATCAACCCCTTACTGGACGTCACCTTTGACGGCAAGCACATCATCGATGGCGACATTGTGTCGCCACGGCCCGAAATCGTCATCCAGGTAAATGACGAAAACCGCTACGCCGCCCTGGACGACACCACCAATTTTGAGCTCTACTGGGTAAAAGGCAGCCCCAATCCCGGCAACCCCTTCCGGCGTATCCCCATCAACGGCAACCCCAAGGTGAGTTGGGAGCCGGGCGAGCTGCCCGAAAACAAGGCCACCATTCACTTTTATCCGGGCCTGGACTACCCCCTGGAGGACGGCACCTACAGCCTGCGCGTTCAGGGATGGGACGCCAAAGGCAATGAAGCGGGGAAGAATGAAAGCTATTACGAAATCAGTTTTGAGGTGGTGAATATCCGCTCTGTCACCAATGTGCTGAACTATCCCAATCCCTTCTCTTCCTCCACCCGCTTTGTCTATACCCTCACCGGGGAGGAACTGCCCGAGCTGTTTCAGATTCACATTTACACCATTTCCGGCAAGCAGGTGAAGGTAATCGATTTGCTGGAACTGGGTGAAGTGCACTACGGGCGAAACATCACCGATTATGCCTGGGACGGCACCGACGACTACGGCGACCCCCTGGCCAACGGCGTGTACCTCTACCGCACGGTGCTAAAAATGCCCAGCGGCTTCACCCTGCGGGAAGAAGGCACGGAAAAATACTTCAAAAATGGCTGGGGCAAGATGTACATCATGCGGTGAGCAGTGGCAGGGCATTTAGCCACTGCCTACACGAAGGAGGACACGAAGACCAGCTGGTGCAATAAAAACATAGAGACGCATTGAATGCGTCTCTTGATTCGTGTAATGCGTAACAAAAACATACGGGGATTTTAGCACACACAGGCTTCCATTTGCCTGAGCAGTTTGCGTTTCAACTCCCGTATTTCCGGCGTATCCTCCTGCCGGTTGTAGTAATCCATGAGCCGGTAGGCATAGTGCAGGAAGGTTTCAGCAGTGGGCGGAATGCCGGGCTGGAAATTGTACACCTGCCCTTCGGGCAGGTTGAAAAATGCCCCGCCGGTGGTGTGGGAAATGCGGTTTTTTTCCAGCTCAAAGTTCTTGGCGTCGGCCGTTACGGCCTGGTCGCGGGTGTTGCAGCCATAGACGTGCAGCGACACAAAGCGCGAAGTAGTGGGGTTGCCCATTTGATGAATGAGGGCATGGTTTACTTTAATGGCATCGCCCGCATGCAGGATCTCCTTTTTGGCCAGATGGAGCTGCCCGTCTTTGATGCAGAAAATATTGTTCTGGGCAGTGCCAAAGGCCTGCACCACTCCCCACTCAGTATAGCCGTGGTTGTGGATAGAGGAGTAGTGTCCGGGATTCCAGGACATCACCATCACTTCAAAAAATCCGCCGTCATATACCAGTTTCCGGCCGTAACAATCCTCCACCGGATGGTCGAAGTCGGCGTATTCCATCAGGTCTTCTACCTCTACCTGTGCTTTGAGTACGAGTTTTCTGGCTTTGGCGGGTTTCAGTGGCTTGTGCGTAGCGAGTAGTTGAACGAGTCGGTCGAGTGTTTTGGGTAAAGCAGTAGTAATCATTTTTCTATCTGGTTTTAGGGTTAAACATTTTCATTCTTTTTGATTGGGAATATGCTTATCAAAGAGGTATTGCATAATCACCACGTCCATCCATTGGCCGTTGACCCAGCCAATTTCTTTTTGGCGGCCCACCACTTCGTATCCCAGCCGCTGGTTGTAGGCGATGCTGGCCGTGTTGGTGGCAAATATCTTGGCCACCAGGTGGTGGTAGCCCAGCTCGCGGCAGCGCTGCATGATAAATTTTTTGAGAAAGGTGCCATAGCCTTTTCCCGTCTCAGCCTGCCGCAGGTAGATGGCCGTTTCGCAGGCATAGCGGTAGCCGGCCCGCTCGCTGTAGCGCTTGATGATGCCCCAGCCAATGCAGTTTCCCTCCCGCCTGAGTACGTACAGGGCTTCACGTTCGTTCATTTTATCCACCCAGGCCCGTATGTTTTCGGCTGTTTTCAGTTCCTGGTCCATGGTGGATTGCTTCAGCAAAATATGTTCGTTGTAGATCTCTGCCACACATTCGTAATCTGCGGGTTGGCAAATTTCAATCTTCAGCTTTTCAGTAGTTGACAGCATTTTTTGTCAAAATTTTACCTGTATTCGTTTCCTGAATCTGTTGGCGGCTGATTGCGGCCCGGCCGTTCACCCAGAGGTACTCCACCCCTTCCGACAGGCGTTTGGGCTGCAGGTAGGTGGCATTTGCCCGTATATGTTTCAGGTCGAAGAGCACCAGGTCGGCGTAATAGCCGGGCTGTATGAGGCCGCGTTTTTCCAGCCCAAAAAACTGGGCAGGCAGGTAGCTGGCCTTGTGAATGGCTTCCTCAAAGCTGAGCAAACGCTTTTTGAATACGTAGTCCTGCAGGTACTGGGTAAAGGCGCCGTAGGAGCGGGGATGGGGCTGCCCGATGCTGTTGGGGGCATTGATGGGGTAGCTCCAGGAGTCGGTGCACACCATGGCCCGTGGCCAGCAAATGGCCGTGTCCATGTCCTGCTCATTGATGCAGTGATAGACGATCCACATTTCGGTGCTGGTGCTGAGGATTTCAGCCATTGCATCGGCCTCTGAAAGGCCGTTTTCGGCCGCAATCTGCTGTACGGTTTTGCCGTAGTACTGGGCATACTCGCTGGAGATGATGAGCATGCGGCTGAGGTCGTAGCCCCGTTGGTCTATCCATTCGGCTATTTGGCGGCGCACCTCCGGGCGGCGAAGCTTGGCAGGCAGGGCCTCTATGCCGTCCTGCAGCAGCTGCTTGGGAATGAAGGCGCGCAGCTTGGTAGAAACGGCGGTATAGGGATAGACATCTATACAGGCCTGGGCTTCGTTTTGGGCGTTGTGCTGCTCGATTTTTTCGAGCAGGCGGGGAATTTTGCCCCAGTTTTTGCGCTCGGCGGCTTTGAGGTGGCTGATGAGCACCGGGATATTGGCCTGCCGCCCTATGCGCAGGGCTTCCTCCACGGCCTGCTCCACCCCATCGCGCTCGTCGCGTATGTGAGAGGCATACACCCCGCCCTTTTGGCGGGCAATGCGGGCCAGCTCCACCACCTCCTCCGTAGGAGCAAAGCAGCCAGGGGCATAGATGAGGCCGGTGGAAAGGCCCAGGGCACCTTCTTCCATGGCCTGGGCCAGGGCCGCCTTCATCTGTGCCAGCTCTTGTGGCTGCACCTGCTTCCAGTCGGCCACAAAGCCGGCCCTGAGGGTACTGTGCCCCACCAGGCTGCCCACATTGAAGGCCAGGCGGGGCGCGATGGCCTCAAAGTATTGGCCCAGGCTGCGCCAGTGGAAGGGAAAGCCGATTTCGCCGGCCAGGCGGTTCATGGTGGGCAGCAGGCGCTCGCCCACCGGGCCGGGCGAGGTGCCGCAGTTGCCAAATATTTCGGTGGTAATGCCCTGGTAGAGTTTGTGGTCGGCGGCATGGGGAAAAAAATAGCCGAAGCCGGTGGAGGCGTGGGGATCGATGAGACCGGGGGTGAGGGCCAGCCCCTCCGCATCTACCACCTGCCGCGCCTGCTGGGCAGGGATGTGCGCCTCCATGGCGGCTATGCGGTCTCCGCTTATGGCCACATCCAGCCGCTGTGGCGGCCTGTGCCGCCCGTCATACACTTCTGCATGCCGAATCAGGGTGTCAAACATACGCTTATTTGCCACACAAATTATTAACAATTTAAGATATTCGCAATTCTTCATACCCTGGCTCGGCCAAAAGGCGAATCGCTGATGCAGAATAATGGATATTCCATATTTTTCATCTCTCTATTTTGTTTATTATCCGAATTTTAATAACTTGATTGTTCGAACCTGGCGCTTGCATGGGAGCTGATGACATATCCGGAGTTTTGTTGTGGCTTGCTGAAAAAATTGCGGTTCCCCTTCTGCTGTTGGCACTGGGGTGGTACCTGCATCACCGTAGGTTGAAGCACAAGGAGCAGTTTTGGGCAGACAAACGGGAGCTGGAAAAGGTGGTTACCAAAAAGGGAAGAGAAATGATGGCCAGCCACCTGCCTGAGCTCAGGCCTTATACCCTCAAAAAAATCGGGCGGCATGACAAGCATTTGTTGGAAGAAGTGAAGGCATTTTTGCAGCAACCCAACCTGCCCGAGCGCCTGCGGCCAGAGAGTCAGGAGATCCTCTACCGGGTCAACCAACTGCTTACCGATGTAATTGATGATTATTTGCAGTTGTTTTTCAGAAATTACCACAAAATCAAGGTGCTGGGGCAGGAGATGAGTACCAGCCTGGAAAACACCTACAAGAGCTTTCAGGAGTTGAGCGGATATGTGCGGCAAATCAAAAGCAGTAAGTACCGGGATTTACAGACCGAAATTTCCCGTAAGCGTCACACCAAATCTGATTGAAGCCCACCGCTGGGCACAGGGCTGCGGCCCACCGGACCTGCCGGCAAAAACCCCTGAGATTTCGAGGGTTTTGCCCCAATAAATCGTATATTTGATCGTAATTGAGATACATCATATTGCACCATCAAGCACACCGTCATGAAAGATGAGCATCAACCTATTTCCACGGACGAAACCGAAGCCGTAGCCTGGGCCCGCACGCGGGCCGAGGACAGCGAGACCGCATACGAGGCTTTTCTGCAAGCCTGGCCCGAAGGGGAGTTTCAGCAGGAAGCCAGTGCCCGCTACCAGCTGCTGGTAGAGGAGCGGGTGTGGCAGGAGTGCGTGGGGGCAGACACCATTGCCGCTTACCGCCACTACCTGCGGCAATACCGCAACGGGCAATACCGCCAGCAGGCCGAGCAGGCCATTATGGCCATACGCGCCCGCGAAGCGGAGCCCGCTGCCTGGCAACAGGCACAGGCACAGCACAGCCTTGCTGCCTATAAAGATTTTGTGCGCGAGTTTCCCAAAGGGCAGTTTGCCGAAGCAGCCAAAACCCAAATTGCCGCCCTGGAAGACGAGCGTCGCCGCAAAGAGCAGGCCGCAGGCCTGCAAAGGGCCATGGCCGCAGGCCAGCGCCTGTATGAGCGCGGCAAGTACGAAATGGCCCTGGATACCTTTGAAAACCTGCTGAAGCAGGCACCCCCGGAGGCCATGGCGGAGCTGCAAGAAAAAATGGATCACTGCAAAGCGGAAATCGGCTATGCCAAACACTTCCCCCTGGCACGCAAAGCCTGTAACGCTCAGGACTACGACGCCGCCCTACAGGCCGTGGAGCTGGCCCTGGCCTGCAAAAACACCCCCGAAGCAAGCCAACTGAAGCAGGACATAGAAGCCGCCCAGCGCAGCCTGCCCTATGCCCACCGCCTCTTTGAGCAGCAAAACTATGCCGCCGCCCGGGAAGTGTATGAAGAATGGCTGCAAAAAGACAGCCCCGATAGGGAGGAAATCCGGCAGCGCCTGGAGGTATGCCGCCAGGAGCTGGCCTATGCCCACCACTTTGGCCAGGCGCAGCAGGCTCTGCAGGCCGGGCAGTTTCGCCAGGCAAAAAACGAACTCCGCCAGGCCCTGGCCCATAAAGACACAGAAGCAGCACAAGGCTTTCGCCTTTCCATCAAATCCGCTAAAAAAGCCAAAAGAAGGGAGCGTATCCGGGCTTTTTTCCGCAAATTGGGCTTTGGGTAAGAAATTGACCAATTACAACCCTACAAACTCGTATATTTCTGGCAGAAAGCGTATCTTTTCCCTTTATTTACCGTGGCCATAAGCGAATGAATCCGGACATACAGGAATTAGTAGGAAAAGACGAGCTCTTGAAAGCCCTGGACACCTTTTTGGCGGTGATAGCAGAAGCCAGGCAAAAAGGGGAAGTAGATACCGACCTGGCCGAGCAACTCACCATCGACCTGACCAACCTGCGGGCGCAATTGGTGGACAATGAGCGCGAAAGGCTCAGGCTCACCGGCGACCCTGGCCTGCTGAGCAGGGCGAGGAACAAAATCAGCGATTCCCTGCTACAATTGTACGAAACATTCAGGGAGGCACACACCCCTCCCCAGCCTGCCTCCCACAAAAGCATTCCCCTGGTAGCAGACATGGAAGCCCTGCGTCTCCTCATAGCTGAGAAGCTCGGAAACGACTATTCCATCAGCCGGGAAATCATTCACAACAGCGACCGCTCCGTCATTTTTAAAGGCTACTACACCCGTGCCGACGAGCAAAATGCCGTGGCCATCAAGGTCATCAAGCCTTACTCCATGCTGGAACCCGAAAACCAGAAAGACCTGCACACCGACATACGCGAAACCTACCGCCTGAGCAAGCAGGATGGCATCATTACCATACTGGACCAGCGCATCAATACCGACAGCTACCCCTGGTACTTCATCATGGACTACATAGACGGCTATACCCTGCAGCACTATGTGGAGTGGGGCTGGCCGTTTCCCCTGTACGACATCAAGCAAATACTGCTGGAGATCATAGAATCGGTGCGCAGCCTGCACGAAGTGCAGCCCAAGGGCATTGTACACGGCAACCTTGCGCCCAACAAGATCATTCTGAAAGAGAAACTTTCGGGTTTTCAGCCGGTGATATCGCCTTTCAGGGTAATAGGCGATGCTTTTTTCAACCGGCGCACCAACGAGCGGGTGCTGGAGAATGTGCGCTATATGAGTCCGGAGGAGCTGTTTGGTCATCCCCCCACGTCCCGCTCCGACCAGTATGCCATTGGGCTGGTGGCCATAGAGCTGCTGGAGCTGAGGCCGCTGTACACCGGCAGCACCGTCATGGAAATTGTGGAGCAGCGGATGAAGCACCGCAAGGATCCGGATTTTGTAAGTGCACAAATCCAGAATGCGCACTGCCCAGCGGAGCTGAAGCAGGTGCTGCGGAGGCTGTTGGCCTACGAAGCCGCTGAGCGGCACGAAAACCTCGAGGCCGTGCAGGACCTCATCAGCGATATCCACATTGACCGGCGTTCGCATTTACCGGATGAGCCGGGTTTGCAAAAGCAGGTGCGCCTGGCGCGAAAAAGTTATATGCGCGTGGCCGATGAGGCGTTTTTTGAGGCGTTCTACCAGCAGTTTTTTCGCAGCTGTGAGGCGGAAGGACTAAAGGGAATCGCAGAAAAATTTAAGGACCTGAACGCCCAGAAGCGGGCGTTGAAGCGGGCCATCAGCAGCATGCTGCAGTTTGGCAGTCCGGTTTACCATCACCAGATGCGACAACGCCTGCAGCAGTCGGCACAGCGGCACCACAGCTGGCAAATTCCGCCCAAAGCGTATGAACTGTTTGAACAGGCGCTGCTGGACTGCCTGCGCCGGGCCGATGCAGCTTACTGGAGCACTGAACTGGCCCGGGCCTGGCAGGAGCTACTGGGCAAAAGCATTGCCCTTATGCAGGCGGGTGGCCAGCACCTGCCCCTCCCTCCCTCTGAGCCTGACCATTCCGGCAGCATTCGCATCAGCAGGCGGGAAGGAAAGGCACCCGATTGATTATTTTTCCCCAACCAATTCTGGTAAAATTCGTTTTATTGCTCATCTTGCTGCGGGCAAAAGCCGCCTGCAAGCCAACGAAATGTTTGAACTATGCGCCATTCAAAACCTGCTTACCGAATGCTGGTGCTCACCGACCACCTGATACATAAGGCATACGACTCACTCTATCCCTTTTTGGTGCACTTGCATCAGCACCAGGCAGGTATTGAGGTGGAGGTGGCCAGCAGGGCCAACCCGGCCAACCTTCCGTTTTTTGAGGAGCTTAAGCCCGACAGGATTTACACCACCCTGGTGGGTCGCCATTTTAACCAGCAGGGGGCCCAGCTGTCTTTGTCGGAAAGCCGCAAGCGGGTCGTTGGCCTGGCCGATTTTGACCTGGTGCTGCTGCGGCTTCCCCGTCCTTTGTCCCAGCCCCTGTTTGAGATGCTGATGCAGCAGGTAGAAGCCCAGCGCCTGGTCAATTATCCCGCTGGCATTTTGCGTACCGGCACCAAGGCTTTTCTCACCGAGATCGCCCAACTTTGCCCGCCGCTTCAGTTGTGTTACAGCACAGAAGAGATTTTGAGTTTTGCCAAAAACTTTCCCATTGTGCTCAAGCCCCTGCACGAGGCCGGTGGCAGGGGCATACTCAAAATTGAGCAGGACGAAGTGTGGGAAGGCCAGCACCACCAGCCCCTGCAGGCATACCTGCCTGAGCTGCACACGCGGGCAGGGCAGGGCTACCTGGCCATGAAATACCTCAAAAGGGTATCAGAAGGCGACAAACGCATTTTTGTGGTTAATGGAAAAGTGGTGGCTGCCGCCCTGAGGTTGCCGCCCCCAAACACCTGGATGTGCAATGTGGCCATGGGAGGAAATGCCGTGGCTGCCGAGGCGGATGAAGATGAAATGGCCATGGCCCAGGTGCTTTCCCCCCTGCTCAAACAAAATGGCATCATCATATATGGTTTTGATACCCTCATGGGAGACGATGGCCACAGGGTGCTCTCCGAGATCAATGTATCTTGCCCCGGAGGGCTATACCCGGCCGAACTGCTGGCCGGAAAACCCTATACCCTGCATGCCGCCAATGAATTTGCCAACTATATTACTCAACATATTGCACCTAAATAAATATGATGCAAAACCCTCAGCAACAAACTACCCCCCGCTCAGCTTTTCCTCCCCCAACCAGCATACGCAGGCTGGAACTGGAATCCATTCCGGCAGGCCATATCATGCGCTACTGGATGACCCTGGCGGCCAATGGCCTGGGACAAGCCATTCGTGTACCCGTGATGGTGGCCAAAGGGCTGCACCAGGGGCCCGTGCTGGGACTTACCGCAGCCGTACATGGCAATGAACTCAATGGCCTGCCGGTGATCCAGCGCTTGTTTCAGCAAATTGATATACAACAACTCAATGGAACCATTGTGGGTGTACCGGTGGTGAATGTACCCGCTTTTCTGGGTGGCACCCGCGCCTTCAACGATGGGGTGGACCTCAACCACATCATGCCCGGTAAAGCCAATGGCAACAACAGCCAGGTTTATGCCCACCGCATAGTGGACCGCATTATTCGCAAGCTCGACTACCTGCTGGACCTGCATACGGCCAGCTTTGGCCGCATCAATGCCTACTACATCCGGGCCGATATGGATGACCCCGTTACCGCTCAAATGGCCCTGCTTCAACAGGCCGACATCATCGTACACAATCCCCCCCACGATGGCACCCTCAGAGGTGCCGCCGAAGAGCTGGGCATTCACGCCATTACCCTGGAGGTAGGTGATCCCAACACCTTCCAAAAAGGCATGATCCGCTCCAGCCTCACTGGCGTGCACAACCTGCTCATTCATCTGGGTATGACCCAGGGCGAAATTGATACTCCCCAAACTCAAACCGTGTTGTGTCAAAACTCTTACTGGCTATATACCGATAAAGGCGGAGTGTTGGAAGTGTTCCCAAATGTTATACAAAAGGTAAAAAAAGGCGATTACATTGCCAATGTGCGCAATATTTTCGGGGATATTATCCAAAAGTATTTTGCGCCTGAAGACGGCATCGTCATTGGAAAAAGTGTAAATCCCGTCAACCAAACGGGCTCCAGGATTTTACACCTGGGCCTCGTCAAAGAATGAGGGCCGGGGCGGTGGCTGAAAAAAGAGCGGGTTGCCCGTTTTTTTTCAATTTTTTCTAATAATATAACATAGGTAATAATATTCCCATTTCGAATAATAAAGAATGGGGAGTAAATTGCTTTTTGGGGTCAGTTATTTCATCTATAAAACAAACCTAATTGATTGACCCATGAAAAACGCTACCCAAAAGCTCACCCGCTCTAATAAGCTATCCCGCTGGATGGTGTTACTGGCATGTATGTGCACGGCCTTTTCCGTTCGCGCACAAGTAACGGTGTCAGGAGCGGGTTTTGGCCTCAACGGCACCTATACCTTTTCAACAGACAACTGCACCACGGACGACCTTTTCCTCAATGGGTTACATCAAATCCGTTACAATTGTACCAGCCGCTGGGAAATTGCGGAAAGCGGTACCACCGTGCGCTACGTGAGCAACAACGGTACCTCCTCAGATATTCCTCCCAGTTTTGGCTGGGTCACCGAGCCGGGCGGGGCGCCTGCGGGCATCACCCTCACGGGAGATGTGTTTCCCGTTACCCTGGCCTATTTCAGTGCCCGGAATGTGGCCGAAGGCATTCTGCTGAGCTGGGAAACGCTAAACGAACTGAACAACAGCCATTTTCTCATAGAGCGCAGCCTGGATGCAAAGCTCTGGCAGGTGCAGGGAAATGGCACCACTGATGAAATATCTGCCTACCAGTTTGTGGACAGCGCGCCTTTGGCAGGCGTAAGCTACTACCGCCTGAAGCAGGTGGACCTCAACGGCACCTTCGATTACAGCAACATCATAGAGGTAAGTGCAGGCCCGCTGCCCTTCCGGGTTTTTCCCAACCCCGTGCAGGACGCTGTTTCCATTCAGTTTAATGGAGAGGGGGTATCTAAGGTAGCCATCCTCAACATGCAGGGGCAGGTGGTAAAAGAGTGGACAACAGATGCCAGCAGCATGCAGTTGCCCCTGGGAGCTCTGCCCACAGGCATGTACCAACTGAGAATCATGCGCAATCAGAGCCAGGTGTTCCGGCAGACCCTGGTGAAGCTGTAAGCCTCAGAGCTTTTTAAACAGCTTGAGGGGAAAACTGCCCTGCAGGGTGTGGAGCTGAAGGAAGTACATGCCTTCGGGCCAGGAAGCAGGCAGTTGAAGGTGCAGGCTCACGGCTTGCAGGGAGTCGGCGGTGCCGGAGAGCAGTTGCCCATGCAGGTTGGAGATTTGCCAGCCGGTGATGCGGTTGTCGGGCATGGAAAGGGTGACGGTGATGGAGGAATGAAAGGGATTTGGATAATACCGGATAGCGGGCCCTGTGCCCGCTATTGCTGTTTGGCGGGGAGCGTAGAGGCGCAGCAGGCTGAAGGCCCGCTGGCCCCCGCTTTTGAAAGCGGTGCCTGCCGTGAGAATTTTGCCGTCGGGGCTGCCCAACAGGGTGCTGAAGCTGGCCCCCCACTCTCCCGGGGGCTGTATGCGCAGCAGCCCTCCCTCTCCAAAGCTGGTATCGGGCTGCCCCCCGGGAGTCAGCGCTGCCAGCACGGGGGTACCCGTGAGCACAATTTGCCCCTCTGCTCCCAGCATCAGGTCATAAGCTGCATAGCGCCGCCCGTATTCTTCTACAAACTGAAAACCTTGCTGCCCAAAATCAGGCAGGGGTACGCCCGCCTGGCTCAATTTGCCCGCAAACATACGGCCATCGCTTTCGCCTGCTATCACCAGCTCGCCTTCAGGGCTGCCCGCCATGCTGTATATGAGGTCATTGCCCGACGACAAATGAGCGGTAAAGCGGCCCGAGCGACCAAAGTGCTCATCCACCTGCCCGTGGGCAGTGAGGGCCAACACCGCTATGCGGTTGGGGCTGCCTTCTTCCCGGAACATGCCTCCCAGAAACAAACGGCCGTCGGCCGCTTCAAAGCCACACAGGGCGGTGCTGTACGTTCCCCATTGCGCTTGCATCCATCCCTCGTGGCCAAAATCGCGGTCCACTTCCCCCTCCGATGTAAGTTGCATGCACATAACATGGCCGTTGCTCTGACCAGCCAGGGCTATTTTTCCGCTTTTGCGCAAAATCAAACATTCTGCTTTAACATCTTTAGCTGCGGCATGCAGCAGCAGCTTACCTCCTGCTCCAAAATCCGCATCCAGCCTGCCGTCGGGCAGCAGCCTGCACAGGGCCGGGCGGTAGCGGCCCTGCTCGCTGCTGTAGGCATAGCCGCTGCACAGCAGCCTGCCGTCGGGCAGCAGCGCCATACCCGTGAGCACGTCCGGCCCGCCCTCAAAGTCTATGGTCACACGGCCCTCCCGGCCAAAACTGGCGTCCGGCCGGCCTCCTGGCAGCAGACGTACCACCCCAAAGTCGAAATGCGCCGCCTGCTGCACCATGCCGCCCATCACGATTTTGCCATCGGGCTGCAGCAGCAAGCGCCGGGCTTTTTGTATGCCCCGCCCCTCACCCAGGCGATAAAAAGCATAGCCTTCCTCCCCAAAAGAGGTGTCGGGTGTTCCTTGTCCATATTGCCGCAAGAAGCTGAGGGTGCTCAGGCATATCAGCAAAAACAGTCGCATATCTTACATCATTATTTGTCTGAAAAAGCGACAACAATGATGCCTTAATACGACAAACCACACTTTACTATTCGTGTAATATACAATATTGAAATTGAGTGGAGTAAATGCGCGCCTGAGCGGTCAATATTGGTTGGTGGGGAAATGCTTGTTGA
>RFHT01000438.1 GCA_003696835.1 Bacteroidota bacterium | reverse complement strand
TCCATATATTTGGAAAGTTGTTGGTTTTTTTTTGCTTAGTATTCACATACAGGGAATGCATGCGGCGCAGGAGTAAACGAAAGCAGAAAGGGCATTCCGGCTGAATAGCTTCAAGGGTATGCTATATAAAAAATAAAAAAGGACCGATGCAGTAACGAACAATAGAAAAATTTGCCAGATAAAACATAAGTGTTGGATAAATTTTCCCCTAATATCAATTTGCCAATTAGTAGGTTTAGGTAATTTGCAAACCTGCTAATTGGCTATTCCATATAACTATTTCCATAAATAAATACAGCGTATGAGATCCTGTTTTTTCATTATAGGTATAAGTGCCTGCTTACTGTGGGTAGCTTGTACTGAGCACGACAAGATGGATGATACTGAGCCAGCTTTTAGGCTTGTTTTCGATCACGTTTGGCGTACTCCTTACCCGGGAACCCTAAGTATAGCAGATTACCGAAGCGGAAAATACCTGGCCCGGGATCCCAGAACATCCGACGTATTTATTCTGAATGAAGAAGGGGAAATACTGAATCAATGGAACAAAATTGGGGAGAGTGATACTGAAATTGGGCACCGGCTTTCCGGCTTGTGTTTTTTTAACGACTCCAGTGTGATACTGACGGGCACAAAAGCGCACTATGTGTACCACCTGGATGGTAGCTATATTCGCAAATACCCCCATGTTGACCACCCTTATGGCAACCTGCTCAATACCCAAACCCAGCTCACCCGCCAAGATGGCCAGGTAAAAATTGTCGCGTATATACTCCCTAATACCGATTATCCGAGCTCGGTGGCGGAGTTTTATCAGCAGGCCAAACTGCTAACGGTTACGGATCCCATTACCGGAAACCGCATTTACACCCTCCCATATCCAGAAAATAGCATATACAGAAAAACCAATAATGGATATTATCCTTCCAAAAATATTATCTTTAATGCTCATGCCAGCTCCGACCAGATATTTGCTACATTCCAATGGGATGAAAACCTATATCATTACAAATGGAAAGGCGATGAGTTACAGCTCGAACAGGTCATTCCCATGAAACCCAGGTATTTCAAGCGGATGGACCCCATTCCCTACGGACAAGCTGCAGGCGATGCCAGAGATGCTTTGAGGCATTGGTTTTACAACAGCGCATACAGGAAGGTGATGGTGTTGGAGGATGAGACCGTATTAACCCTATATCGTTCGGGTTTACCGGAAAAAGAAGCGCTCACAGCCGACTGGGAGACCTATGAGGCACGCTTATACCAGCTGGACAAACGAATGCTGCAAGTATTTCGCCAGGGAGAAAAAGTGGGAGGAGACATTCTTTTACCCGATAGTATCGTGGATATTGAGCTCGCTAAAGGTTTTGACTTTTTGATGGGCACTCCAAGCCATTTCCACCTGGAAGAAGAACCCCCTACACAGCTTTTTTTCATCTACCGCCTTGAACCTATACAAAATTAATGCATCGGCAATTTCCCTTAGGTATTTTTACCTACTCTTCCCATAGCGCCTAGGTATTTTTACCTATTTTCATACAGTTAACGATCTCATAATAAACCCATTATAAAACTAAACGCACCAAAACACCAAAATTTTCCTCCATATATTTGGAAAGTTGTTTTTTTTTTTTGCTTAGTGTTCACATACAGGGAATGCATGCGGCGCAGGAGTAAACGAAAGCAGAAAGGGCATTCCGCCTCAATAGTTTCAAGGATATGTAAAGGTTTTTTCCCGGTTTTTTCTGCCCGCTGCGGGCGGAGTGGGAGGTGTATGCCGATACTGAATGGCCATTTTGTATAAGTGCGTTCTTTATTCACTTCAAACTTTAACCCATTTAAAATGAGATCGTTATGAAAAAGAAATCTTTCTTTGCGTTGGCATTGCCCCTTATTGCATTGCTCGTATCCTTCACATTGTTTTTTGTAAGTCCCCAACAAACAGAAGCTTCGGGCTGCTTTGTATTAGCTAAGGGAGATAAGGTTACTGTTATAGTTGATGAGGAGCCGTTATCCGTTTTTGTCTGCCCCCGGGTAGGTGGAGAAACGCCTTGCATGTATCCCTGCCCAGAACAATGATCCTGATTTTCAGACAATTCAACTGAGCTGCTCTGAAATTTTTTGTTAATTTTACGAAACTTTCGGAGCAGCCACTTTATTTTAAACCCGCAACTTTATTTTCTGTATGAAACTTATCCTCTGGCTAGCTATCCCTATCCTGCTTATGGTCTCCTGCGCCCGGGAGGAGACCAGCGGACAGCCCCCCACAGTAACAGACTCCACCCCGGTCAGACAGCTAGCAGGCAAACGCGAAATGCCCCAACGGCCCTACCAATGGGTACGCCGCGACACCCTGCTGTTTGAATACCTGGGCAGTGTTGAACTGATTTCCTATAATGAGCAAACCGGAACCTACCTCAGCCGGGATTGGCCTCAGAAAAAAATAAATGAATTTGACAAAACCGGCAAGCTGCTGCACAGCTGGGATTTTACGGGTGCTGGGCCCACCCAGGTAGGGCCGGAGCTTTACAGCATGGCCTACACCCCCCAGGGTGATATAGTGGTCCAGGGCCAGAAAGGGTATTATTTCTACGACGGGCAGGGCAACTTTATTCGAAAAATTGATTTCAGCGACAAGGTGTTGCCCTCTGCTATTTCCCTTGTAGGTAATATCTTTTTCTACGAACGGCAGCAGCAGGCCCGCATCGCTTCGCAAATTATTTCGAATACCAGTGAGTACGATGCCACGATGAAAGGATTTTACGAGCATGCCACTTTTTTGCTTGAAATGAACCTGCAGGGAGATGACTACTTGTACGCCATTCCCTATCCCGCGAACAGCCTGTACAGAAACGAAAGTCATTATCCGCTTGGCTCAAGGGATGCTAGGATTTCCCTGGACAAAAAGGGGCAGGCTTATGCCATTTTCCCCTTCGACCCCAAGCTGTATGTGTATGATGTGTATGATGGCTATGCATTGAAGGGCTACATAGATACCCGCCCTGAGCACTTCGACCAGCCGCCTGTATGGCTTCCATACAATCAGTTACCCGAGAGTCAGCAGTCCAACAAATCATACTTTACGGCTTCGAGCTACTTTAAGGTCTATTCCTTCCAGGATAGCCTAATCGGGCTGGTCTATAGCCAGGGCTTGCCCGAGCATTACGTTACCGCTCAATTCAAGATGAGCGACTACAACGATTCGCTTTATGTGTATAATCAATACTACTTCCAGCTTTTTTCCGGTCCCGATAAGCTCTGCCCTGATTTGGCACTTCCCGAGGGTACAAGCATTGTGGCCTACATACACTCCCTGGATGAAATCCTGCTTACAGCCCGGTTAAGCCAGCTGGAGGAGGAACCCGAAGGCGCGCTCTTTTACCTTTACAGCCTCCAGCCAGTGGAGGAAGAAATGGCGAAAGGCAGGTAGCGCAGAGTTACCCCCAAAAATCAGCGGAAATCAGTCCGATCAGTCTCATCAGTGGTTTCATGATGGGGCCTAATGCCG
>RFHT01000437.1 GCA_003696835.1 Bacteroidota bacterium | reverse complement strand
AGAATATAATCGCCCGGGTCAAAGCTCCCATCGGCTTCCCCTACTACCTCAATGGCATTTTCCACCAGGTCGTCGTGGCGGAAAGCCGCATTGGCCTGCGGCAGCATGCCCCCCCCGTTTCCGTAGAGGCGAATGTTGCGGGGGTCGATGCTGCCGGTATTGATGCCCAATTGGCTGAGAAAAGCCTGGTCAATTTTATAAATGCCCGTCTCAGTCAGGCCGATTTTGTACCAGTTGCCCGTACTCAATACAGATTCACTGGCGTACTGGCGCTGCTGTGCATACCCGTACAAGGCACACAGCCAACACAAACAGCAGGAAATAAGAAGCCGGAAAAGGCGCATAAGTTAAGGATCACTTTCAGGTTCATTACAAATAAACGAAAAAAGCCCCGAAAGTGTGGGGTAAAAAAAAGTCAACTGCTTGATTCTCTTACAAATCGGCATTTTTAGGGATCCTGCCACTGCCCTGGCACCACTCGCACTTGTCGCGGTTGCGGGTGTTTTGCCACCAACCTTTACCCTCACAGCGCGGGCAGCGTTTGGTGTCCGAAAACAGATCCGACAGAAAGGAGATCAGTATTTTGCAGGCGATATAGGCGACTACCCATAAAAGAATGAAGCAAAGAAGGCTCATGAGCAAATAGGGTTAAGCAGAAAGCTTCGAAAAGGCCAGGCCTTTTCGAAGCTTTATTAACAGACTTGCTTACAATTCTACCTTATAACTATAAATATAGCGGTCGTTTTCATAAAATCCTTCAAACTCCACCACGCCCCGGGCCGAAGCCAGGTAGTTGGTGAGTTGCTCTTCAGAAGTCACCTTGCGGCCGTCCACGCGCAGGATAATGAAGCCTTTTCTCATGCGGGTATCCCGACTGATTTTGCCGGGAAGAATATCGGACACATAAATGCCCGCCTCCATGCCATACTTTTGCAGGAAGCCAGCAGGTAGTGGGCTCACTTCTATGCCCAGTTCGCTGAGTATCTGGTTGCGGGTATTGCCCAGCAGCTCGGTAGTACCGTACTGGTTGGTGAGCTTGAGTTTAAAGGATTTGAGCTTGCCATTGCGGTTTACCGTCACCGTCACTTCGTCGCCCGGACGGAAGCGCCCTTCCATTTCGCGCAACTTAGCCTCGTTTTTGACGGGCTTGCCATCTATGCTCACAATCACATCTCCGGCCTGAATGCCGGCCTTTTTAGCGGCCCCATCCACATAGAGCTGCTCCACCAGCACGCCCTCGGTAATGTCCAGCCCCAGTTCCTTGGCCAGCACATTGTTAAGGCTTTCGTAGGCATGCAGGCCCAGAAAGCCCCGCTGCACCTGCCCGTAAAGGCGAAGGTCTTCCACCACCTTGCTCACAATGTTGGCCGGTACGGCAAAGGCATAGCCGGCATAAGCCCCCGTAGGCGATGCAATGGCCGTGTTGATGCCCACCAGCTTGCCTTCGAGGTTTACCAGGGCCCCTCCGCTGTTGCCGGGGTTGACCGCCGCATCAGTTTGGATAAAAGACTCGATGGCCATGCGGTCCTTAATGATCTCCAGGTCGCGCCCAATGGCGCTCACAATGCCCGCAGTGGCAGTTGAAGCCAGGTTGAAGGGGTTGCCTACGGCCAGTACCCACTGGCCCACTTCCACCTCGTCGGAATTGGTAAAATCAATAGCAGCAAGGTTGTCAGCTTCTATTTTAATCAGCCCCAGGTCCGTGGAGGGGTCTGTGCCAATGAGGGTAGCGGGAAAGGTGCGGTTGTCAAAGAGGGTAACCTCCAGCTGGTCAGCGCCCTGTACCACGTGGTTGTTCGTCACGATGTATCCCTCTGCACTGATAATGACCCCCGAGCCACTGGAGATGCTCTGGCGGTTTTGCTGACGGGGCCTCAAGCCGAATAATTCATAAAAAGGATCGTAGGCATAAGCCTGCTGCACGCGCGTTTGAGCTGCTACAATGTGTACCACGGCCGGCATGGCACGCCTGGCCGAAAGCCGGAAATCCGGCGGATCATTGCTCTCCGGCAGTTCATAGGTCAGCTGGCGCGCCTGAACAGTGGGAACAGCAGGCTCGGTTTCCACAGATACCACCTGCCTGCCTATACCGGAAAAGTGATAGATGGCCAGGGTGATACAACTCATGATGAGGGAAACAGCTCCGTAGGGAATGAGTTTTTTCATTTGATGCATGACGAGTTCATTCTTAGTTGTGAGCAGTAAAATAACCAATCTATCTACGAAGACTTTCCTAGAAGGGTTGGCAATTCATGGATGCAATGGTACAAAAGTAGAAACAGCCAGCTGCAAATGCAACTGACTGTTCCACACATCAACCTAAACAACTTCAGACTATGAACTCAAACTATATTTTTGGTCAAATTGTTTTCAGTAGGGTTCCTGCTCATATCACTTGGTTGGAATTACAAGTTCAAAAGGCCAAGGTGAGCAGGAACTTCAAGGTCGTCATCTATATTAAGCAATGATTGTTGTCGTCCTCTTCTTGTGTTGTCTCATGCTTGATCTCTGCTACATCTTCATATACTCAATATTTCCAATTCTGGATTCAAAAAAAGCCCTGCGCTTATCAAACGTGTCGATTTAAATAAAATGCGTGCATAGAAAAAGCTGCCCGTTGTACAACGGGCAGCCCGATTCACCAAAAAACGATATGGATCAGTTAGAAATGAGAATCTTACTCAGCAATTTGATCTGGCGGGGATCCTGAATATCATACTGAGCCAGCCCATCTTTTCCCACCAATATGAGGTGGTTTTCCTGAGGAATAACGTCATATCCATGCAGTTCGGAGAACTGCGCGATGAGGTTTTCGCCCAGGCGTTCGGGCTCACTGGCGTCAAATACTTTGAGCCCTGCGGGCCCGTCGGCCACAAACAGCAGCTGGTCCTTTTTGGCCAGGCCGTGAGGAGCCGTCATGGGGAAGGAGCGCACCAGCCAGGGCTGTACCGGGTCAGTGATATTGATCAGGTCCAGTTGGTTGGTAAAGCCGCCACAGGGCAGGTCCTCTCCATTGCGCAGGGTTACGTAGGCATAGGTGCCATCAGTGATAACGGGGTCGCAGCTGGTAGCATGGGCAAAGAAAGACAGCCTCCGGGGAAAATCAGGCTGGGATTTGTCGTAAACAAACATGCCATTGGAAGAACCCAGCAGCAGCAGGTTTTCAAAGCTGTACACCGTTTCGGCTTCCCCTCCCCACAAATCCAACTCTATTTCTCTCAGCAGATAAGGCTGGGTACAGTCAGTAGCATCATACACCAGCAAATGAGTAGGGCTGATAACATAGAGGTAGGCATCTTCAGAAGCAAAGCGCGACATGGAGCCCCCACTACCCGAACGCAGGGGGTTCACCGTACGGGCTTCGCCCTGCACCACACCCGTTTGGGTCATAAACTCCGGCGTAACGGGGTTTTGCTGCCACAGCTCAGGCACTTCAAAGTTACAGTCATATTTTTCGGTAACGGCTTCGCCTTTCCACTCCACCACTATGCCCTTATTGGGGTCGGCCCGGTAGCCCCTGTACACATCCATACGGGGCAGGGCATTGGAAACGCGGCTCAGTAAGCGGGGATGAGCCGGCTGGCTCAGGTCAAATACCAGCAGATCCGAGCTGCTGTCCAGGTAGAGTTTGCCACAACTTACAGCCAGGTCGTAGTTTCCCGGAGCCTGAATAAAAGCCAGCGGAACCGGCGCAGCCGGGTCGCTGTTGTCAAATACGTGCACGCCCTTGGCCAGCTCACTTACAAACAGCAGGTTCTCCACGGCATACACCTTGCCCGGACGCTCAAGCGCCCTGGGGCTTTCCACCCGGGCGGCATCCAGAAAAGCAGCCTCATCCATATACACAGGGGTGTACTTCATGTAGGAGTAACTCATGTCGCAATGATCCTTCACACAGGACTGCGCAAACAGGCCCAAAAGGGCACAAATACTGATCAGCAAAGGGAAAGTGGAAGGTGTTTTCATAGGTTTAGGTATATATAAGGTTAGCAGTTATGCAGCGAGTTGGGGAATAAAAACGTTTAAATAAAGGTAGGCGATTTAAGCAAGAAGTACAACACACTTTTATTCATCAACGCCCGAAAATTCTGTATGGTTGCGCGCAATGCCGTATATTTACAGGGTAAAAATTTTTCCCTGGCAGTTTGGGCCGGTGAATGTTATGTTTCGAAAAATAAAACAGAAGGATAAAACTCACAGTAATTCCTTTTAGCTGCCCCAAACCACTAAACAATATCCTCATGAAACTCCCCATGAAACGCCCAGCTTTGTCCCGCTTTTTGGTCCCCCTCTGCATGTTGGTATGCTGTTTAGGCCTGCTGCCCGGTCTCAGGGCCCAGTCCCATTTGTTGGAGGATGTGGTTTACCTGCACAACGGCAGCATCATCAGGGGGCAGTTGCTGGAAAACGTGCCTGGCTCCCATGTGCGCATAGGCATTTTGGGGGGAAGTGAGCTGGTGTACCAATATGAGGAAATAGAACGCATTACCCAGGAACCCTCTCCCTACCGCAACATTAAGCTCAAGCTCTACAAGGACGATATGCCGGTTACCTACCGCCAAAAAGGCATCTACAACCTATTTTCTCTGGGAATGGGCTTTGGCGAAAATGAATGGGGAGGCACGGCCAATGTGAGCTTTCAGTACCGCCTGGGCTGGCATTTTGGACAATACCTCAATGCAGGCCTGGGCTCCGGGCTGGACCCCTACGGGGCCGGCTTGTTCATGCCCGTATGGGCCGAAATCCACGGCGACCTTATGCAAAAGGTCGTAAGCCCGCACTATGTACTGCAGCTGGGGTATGGTATTCCCGTGGAGCAAAGCTGGAACATACTGGTGCTGGAAGGTGGCCCCCTGCTGCATGCAGGAGTAGGCTTTAAAGTAAACACCCGCCGCCGTACCGAATGGACCTTTACCTGGGGCTTCAAGGCCCAGCACACCTATCAGGAACGCCGGGAGTGGTGGGGCCCCAATGGCGAGCCGGTCATTTCCCGTGGAGTGCGCCGATACCAGCGCATTGTGTTTCAGGCGAGCATAGGGTTTTGAGCAGCCTGTCCATTTTACCGCCCTTTGGCCGTGGTTTCGGCCCGGGGATCGGAGCCTGCCAGCAGGCCACTGCCCGCCCGCATCACTGCCCCTACCCCTGCATCTATGCCCCAGCGTGGCGCTGGTTTTAGCTTGTAGCCCTTTTCGCCCAGGCCTGCTGCTACCGCTTCGTACAGCGGGGCCTCCACCAGAAGCCGGGCACTTTCCCAGCTGTGAGGAGAAAAGGAGGAGGGAAAGCCACTGGTTTTAAAGCGTGGCTGGTCAATGGCCCTCTGTATATCCATGCCAAACACCAGGTGATTGAGCAGCACTTGCAAGAGTGCCTGCAGTTGGTTGTCGCCGCCGGGCGTATTGAGGGCCATGTAAAAGTCATTCCCTTTAAACACCATCACGGCCTGAGGGGTTACCCTGGGGCGCTTGCCAGGCTGCAGCACCGCAGGGTGGTTGGCTTGCAGGCGAAATTGGGTCATGCGGTTGCCCAGGGTGAGGTCCCAGCCGGGAATGATGGGGGTCATGGGAAAATCGCTGGGCGTAATGGCCACGGCATTGCCCGCACTGTCCACCACCACGATCTGGCTGGTGTCGTCGCCGGCCTTCAGGCCGGCAGCTTTTACAGTGCCCGGCGGCTCCGCCGGTAGGTAAGGCTTGAGGCCCCCTATGCTGCCGGGCGGCGGCAGGCGGTCAAAGGCCTGCTCCGAAAGCGCCCGCCGCCTGCGGCGGGCAAAGGGCGCACTCAGCAGGCTGTCCACCGGCACCTGTACAAAATCAGGATCCCCCACGTAGGCCTCCCGGTCCATCATGGCCAGTTCGATCACCTGGGCCAGCAGATGAACATAGGCTACACTGTTGTGCCCCAGGCCCTGCAGGTCCATCGGCTCCAGTATGTGAAGCATTTCAGCCAGCGCAATACCCTGGCTCCAGCAGCCGCTCACATACACCCGGTAAGGGCCAAAATGCCCCACGATGGGGCGCTCCCACTTTCCCCTGTAATTGGAGAGGTCCTGCTGCCGGATGAGGCCCTGGTGTTGCTGGTGGTATTGCACAATGGCCGATGCCATTTCTCCCCGGTAGCAAAAGTCGCGCAGGGCCTGCAGGGCGTCCCCGCGGCTGGCGCCGGTGGCCAGGGCCGCCTGCTCCACGGCTGCCATACGCTCAAAGGTTTGGGCCAGATCGGGGCGGGTAAAGCGGTCGCTGTGATGAATGGGGCGCCACCACTGGCCTTTGAGGTAAACTTCGGCATTGGAGGGCATGAGCCAGCTGTAGCCTATGCGCTCTGCCAGGCTGAGGTCGAGGTTTTTCGCCATCACCTGGTGCACGGGAAAGCCCTGGCGCGCCTGCCGGATGGCTGGTGCAGCCAGCTCGGCGAAAGAGCGGCTGCCGTAGGCCTGCAGCAGGGCCACGATGCCGTCTGGTGCCGCAGGCACCAGCTGGGCCCAGAGGTGCATTTCAGGAACATGCTCAAAGCCCGCCTCCAGCATGCGCTGCCGCGTGGCCAGGCCGGGGGCTACGCCCACGCCCACATACCCCAATACGGTATCGCTGCCAGCGTGATAAAGCAGGGTGGGCATAATGCCCGGAAAGCCAGATGCCTCCCCATGCGTAACATACAGCATGAGCAAGCCCGCAATGGCTGCGTCAACGGCATTGCCTCCCTGCTCCAGCACCTCAAGAGCGGTTTCAGCCGCCCAGGGCGTACCAGCCACCACGGCATGCTGCCCGGCACGCAGCAGGGGGCGCGGCTGGCGCCAGGGGTCGGCAAAAGGCAGGGGATCGCGGGGACCTTTGGGCAGCAGCAGCCACCCCAGGATAGGCAGCAACAATAAAACCGCCAGTATGATGCTTATTTTTTTTCGCCTCGACATAAGCATTAATCAAACAAAGATGGAAGCCAAAGAGATATTTGAGGGATATAACTCACCAGCAACAGCACCAGCAGGCTCACCAGCAAAAAGGGAAAGCCCGCCCGGCTCACCCGGCCCACCGAGGTTTTGCCTATGCTCGAAGCCACAAACAGGCATACCCCCACCGGAGGAGTAGTAAGCCCGATGATGAGGTTGAGCACGGCAATCACAGCAAACTGCACGGGGTCTATGCCCACGGCCAGGGCCACTTTCAGTAGCAGTGGAAACATGATGAGCAGGGCCGCAATGGTTTCCATGAAGGTACCCACAAATATCAGCAGCAGGTTGATGAGCAGCAGGATGAGCCAGGGCTGCTGGGTAATGCTTTGCAGCTGGGCAGCAATGGTTTGGGGCACCTGCTCGGTGATGAGAATCCAGCCAAATAAATTGGCAAAGCCCACCAGCACCATGAGCGAGGCCGAAGTTTTCATGCTGTCAATCACCACCACACTCAGCCGCTTCCAGTTCAGCCGGCCATACACCACCCAGCCAATGAGCAGGGCGTACAGCACCGCAATGATGGAGGCTTCGGTGGGGGTAAACATGCCGCCAATGATGCCCACCAGTATGATGACGGTCATCAAGATGGCCCAAAAAGCGTCCACGAAGCTTCTGAGCCGCTCCTTCCAACTGCTGCGGGGAAGTTGGGGAAATTTTTTCTTCCTGGCAATGAAATAGGTAACCAGCATCAGCCCCAGGCCCAGCAACAAGCCCGGAATGGCCCCGGCCAAAAACAGCCGCCCCACCGAAAGCCCGCTGAGGGTACCAGCTATGATCATGGGCACCGAAGGTGGGATGATGGGCCCCACCGTGGAGGAAGAAGCCGTAACGGCACAGGAAAAGTCATTGTCGTAGCCTTCCTTGCGCATGGCGGGGATCATCACCGAGCCAATGCTGGCCGTATCGGCCACCGCCGTGCCCGAAATGCCTGCAAACAGCATGGAGGCGCCAATGTTGGCCAGAGCCAACCCGCCCCGGATGTGGCCCAGCATGCGGTTGCAAAAAGCAATGATGCGCTCGGTCATGCCCCCTTCATTCATGATATTACCCGCCAGAATAAAACCCGGAATACTCAGCAACACAAACACGTCTATGCCCGAGTACATTTTGAGGGGCAAAATGGTGAGCGGAATATCCGAAAAAAGCAAATAGGCCAGGCAGGCCAGGCCCAGTGAAAACGCAATGGGAAAGCGCAGTACCAGCGCCAGTACAAAAACCAGTAACAACAACCAGATCATGAGCGAAGGGATTTCAGTGCCCTGAGCGTGTCAAGCAGCACGTAGTAGAGGATAAACAATGCCATGATGAACATGGAAGCAAAGGGAATGGCCATGGGAACGCGCATACTGGGAGAGGTTTCCACCATGCCCAGGCGGATAAAGTCTATGCTGTACACCAGCATGAGACCAAACAGCAGCAACACCAGCAAGTTATTCAGCAGGTCCAGCCAGTTTTGCATGCGGGGCGATAAGCGATTATACAGCAAATCCATGGCCACGTAATACTTGCTTTTGGCGGCCAGGCCTGCGGCAAAGCTGATGGTAAATATGAAAAAAATGCGCGCCGCCTCCTCTGTCCAGGAAGGCGCCTGGGTGAAAGCAAAGCGCGCCACAATTTGCAGCACCACCATGCCCATAAAAGCAGCACTGCTCAGCAGGGTGGCCACTTTCAACAAGCGGGAAATTCCGCGGGCCAGCCTGCTGCCCGCCCTATGTTTGCTCGTTTTTTTCATGGATCATCGCGTTTTTTTGATGCAGGATGCAGGTGACAGGATACAGGCTGGAGCGAAGCGGAAGTCCCTCAAGGGGATGACAGGTTGCAGGTGACAGGATATCTTGCATCCTGCATCCTGCATCTTGCATCCTGCATCCTGTTCACACTTCAAAACTATCCACTTCCCGGTAGGCTGCGATGAGCTTTTCCTCCCCTTCCTTGCCGGGGAAAAAATTGCCGTGCTCCATGCCGAGTATGTAGTGGCTGCCGCCTTTTTGGTGGATGTGTTTGAAAATATTCTTGTAATTGATTTCCCCCGTAGTGGGCTCTTTACGCCCGGGGTTGTCGCCTATCTGGAAGTAGCCGATTTCGTCCCAGCTTTTGTCTATGTTGGGAATGAGGTTGCCTTCCTGTATTTGCTGGTGGTACAAATCGCAGAGAATTTTGCAGGAAGGGCTGCCCACGTGTTTGCACAGCTCGTAGGCCTGAGACATTTTGGTGAGAAAGAGGCCGGGATGATTGTAAAAATTCAGGGGTTCGAGCACCATCACCAGGCCGTGGGGTTCGAGTATGTCGCAGGCGCGCTTGAGGGCTTCGGCCACATTTACCATTTGGTAGCCCATATCCTGGCGAAGGTCCAGGTGACCGGGTACGACGGTCATGAATTTGGCATTTACCCTTTGGGCTACCTCCACCGATTCACGTATGTGGCCGAGGAATTCGTTTCGGGCATCTTCCTTGCCGCTGGTGAGTGAAGGCTCATTCCAGTAAATTTTGTGAGCCACGAATACCCCCATTTCCAGGCCGCGCTTGGCCATGGTAGCGGCCATTTTCTCCTGCAGGCTTTTTTCGCGCCCCTTCATGCCATTATCTTCAAAAGCGCGAAAGCCCATGTCGGCCATAAAGTTGAGCTGGTCGATGGGGTCGTTGCCTGCACTGTTGCGAAACATGCCCAGATGCGGAGCATATTTGAGCTTAAACGCTTTCTCATCCCGGGCAGAGGGGGGCTGGCTGGCAAACATAGCAGCAGGGGTAGCGGCAATGGCAGCGCCGGCCAGGCCTTTTTTTACAAAATCTCTTCTTTTCATTAATCGGGTTGGGTTATGTAGTTAAATGGGAAGTTAGAAAAAACAAATAGTAAGGAGCGCTCACAACATAGCTTCTTCATTTTTTCGCCTGTACTTCTGCCAAATAGCGCTCAAAGTCAGGAGTGGAATAAAACTGTAGGTGCTGGTCTTCTGTACGCATTATGCGCACGTGCACCCCCTCAAACTGCTGCACCCATTTCATTCCTTTGTGAGGCGGCATCACACTCAGGGCCGAGGCCAGGGCATCGGCCAGGGCGGCATCAGGAGCGATTACGCTCACCAGGCTGTGGCCGGTAAGGGGCATGCCGGTGCGGGGGTCCAGGATGTGGGAATACCGGATACCCGCTATTTCGAGGTACTGATATTGGTCGCCCGAAGTGGCCACGGCCATCTCATGCAGGCAGAGGTTGCCTGTTTCGGGCAGTTTTACCAGCCAGCAATCCCTGCCCGGCGGCGGGGCCGAGCACTGGATGTCGCCCCCGCCATCCACCAGGGCCGAGGCAATGCCCCGTGCCCGCAGCAGCTCCAGGGCTTCGCGCACGGCATAGCCCTTGGCGATGCCCCCCAGGTCGAGTTTCATGCCCGGCCTGAGGAGCTTTGCCCGCCAGGGATGCTTTCTGAGCCGGAGGCAGCGGTAATTGACCAGGGCCTGCGCAGCGGCCAGCCGGGCCGAATCAGGCAAGGCCTGCCTGCGCCTGGCCCTACGCCACAGGCGCACCACCGGGCCTACCGTTACGTCAAAGGCGCCAGCTGAGCCTTTGGCCAGCTGCTGTGCCATGCTCAATACCTCATGCAGCTCCTCGCTGATGACTACCCATTTGCCCGAGCCGGCAGTGGCACTCAGGCGGTTGAGTTCACTTTCGGGCAGGTAATCACTCATGATTTGGTTCAGCCCTTCAATGCGCTCATAAGCAGCAGTTGCTGCCCGCCTGGCTATGTCTTCATTTGCAGCGTACAGCACCAGGCGAAAATAGGTGCCCATCTGGGGCTGGCGGTATTCAAACCGCTGAAGTGCCTGCCCGACCAGCGCATGGCCTGCCAAAACAAGCAAGGCAACACTCAGCAGCCCCCAAACGTTTTGTCCGGGAAAAAAAATCATGCTGTGGCTTCTGCTTTGGGCTCGCAAACTGCCTCTTTGGGTTACTTTGCCATGGAAAGCACCTTGGTCTTGCCCGGCATGGGTACGGGATAAAACCCATCTTCATTGGGCAGCACGGGCGGGTCGGCATCCCAGGCAAAGCGTGCCGGCATGAGGCTGAGCTCCGAATTGAGGGCTTCGTCCCACTCTATAATCTGCCCCGAATAGGTGGCCATGCGCCCCATAATGGCCGTCATGGTACTTTTGGCCCCATTAAAGGCATCGGCATACTTGTATTCCCCATTGGCAATGGCAGCAAACAGCTCATCGTGCTCCACCTGGTAGGGGTTGGGATCATTTTTGCCGCGGTGCTCCCAGATGGTAAAGCCATTGAGGGTGGTGAGCAGGCCGGGTTTGGGAGCAGTACCCCGGGTACCCTGGAAGGATTCCGACACGCGGTTCATACAGCCCTTAATGTGGCGGCACTGGCTGTAGGTTTTGGCACCATTGGCGTATTCAAATTCCACAAAATGGTGGTCAAAAATTTCTCCATACTCCTTGCCCGTTCTCACCTGCCGGCCGCCCATGCCCTGAGCACGCACGGGGTAGCCGTTCATTACCCAGTTGGAGACGTCAAGGTTGTGTATATGCTGCTCGTTGATGTGGTCGCCACACAGCCAGTTGAAGTAGTACCAGTTGCGCATCTGGTATTCCATTTCGGTTTGGCCGGGCTGGCGTGGACGTACCCACACTCCGCCACTGTTCCAGTAAACCGCCGAGGAGGTGATGTCGCCAATGACGCCTGCATGTATGCGCTTAATCCATTCGCGGTAAACGGTTTGATAATGGCGCTGCAGGCCCACCACTACATTGAGTTTCTTCTCTTTGGCAATTTTGGCCGTTTCCAGCACTTTTCTCACTCCCGGTGCATCCGTGGCCAGGGGTTTTTCCATAAATACATGCTTGTCGGCAGCTATGGCAGCCTCAAAGTGTATGGGCCGGAATCCCGGCGGGGTGGTGAGAATCACCACATCGGCCAGTTTGATGACCTCTTTGTAGGCATCAAAGCCCACAAATTTGTGCTCCTCAGGTACAGCAATGCGGGAGGCGTCTTTGATTTCTTTGGTAATGTGGGTGTAGCTCTGGTTCAGGCGGTCCCTGAAGGCATCGGCCATGGCAACCAGTTGTACGTTTTCTTTGGTGCTGAGCGCCTGCACGGCAGCCCCTGTGCCCCGGCCTCCGCAGCCAATGAGCCCCACTTTGATGGTGTCGTCGCCCAGCACGTGGGCGCTGGCAGAGAGGGGTAGCTGACTTGCAGCCAGGCCTGCCCCTACAACTGCCGAGGTTTGCAGAAAGCGGCGGCGGGAATGTTGGTTATCTTTATTCATATTATTGAAGGTTTGGAAGGGTTTGCAAATGAGATGCGGGCATTGGCTCAAGATAGGAAAAATCGGCCACAAAGCCGATTTTCCACGCTGGATTCATTTGCCGTAGCTGAGGGGGAGGATTGAAAATCGTTTGCCCTACTGCAAGTGGGCTACCAGTTGGGCAATGGCCTCATTGAGGCGGAGGATGCTCTTTTTGGGCTTGGAAGCCAGACTGGCTTCGGCCGAGCCGGCCCAGAATTTGCGCTTACTGGCTGCATCGGCAAATACGAGGGTGATGTCGGCCTCCATATTGGCGTTGGTTTCAATTTCGGGACCAGTCCACCCCCTTCCATAGCCATAATAACTGCCGTAATTGTAGTAATAACGCCTGCGGCTGTCGTAGCGGGATTCCGACCGCTGATCCCGCTGAAATTCCCGCACATTCATTTGCAGGTCGATGAGGAAATCGGGGTACTCCTCTGTCAGTTCATATCCCCTTTTGGCCATTTCACTGATGATGGCCTGCTGTACATACTCCTTGATCGACTCGCTGTTGGCCCGCTTTACTTCCACGCGCTTTTCCAGTTGGGCAAAGCTGTAGGTTTTGTACTTCGAAAGGGCATTTGCCGCCGGTGGATCGGTACTCACAACACGTACGGGGCTGCAAGCTGCTGCCAGCAAAAGCAGCACTACATATATAAACAAGTGTTTTTGCATAATGATGAAATTTAAAAATTAACGCTTGCTTATACGAGCCTGTTTGCAGGCAGGTTGGAGGAGAGAGTGGTGCAGGATGCAGGTGACAGGTCGGAGCGCAGCGGAGACTCCTTTAAGGAGATGCAGGTGACAGGTCGGAGCGCAGCGGAGACTCCTTTAAGGAGATGCAGGTGGCAGGTCGGAGCGCAGCGGAGACTCCTTTAAGGAGATACAGGTGACAGGTTGGAGCGCAGCGGAAACTCCTTTAAGGAGATACAGGTGACAGGATGGAACGCAGTGGAAGTCCCATAGGGGATGGGAACGGCGTGGAGATGCCAAAAAGAGGATGCTTCCTGGTTCCTGGTTCCTGGCAGACTTACTTCACCTTGAAAGCCGACTGCCCGATGAGGTTGCCGTCGCTGTAAACCGACACGTATTGGGGGCCCTTTTCAAACTTGTTTTCATCGGCTATTTTGAAGGGTACACATACCTGCTGTTCCAGGCGGTTGTAGTTCACCGTAACCTTGGCCGAATAGACTTTTTCCTGGTCTTCAAAGGTAAATTTGCCGCTGTAGCCATCGGTAAAGTTGGCATTGGGGGAACCATCGGGATTTTCCAGCACCACATACACCTCCCTTTCGCCGGGGTCGGCAATGAGGTTTTCCTGCAGGTTGAAGCAAACCTTTATTTCTTTGAGCTGGCCGCGCCGGAACTCGGTCCCGGCTTTTTCCTTGCCCCTTTTGTTTACCTGGTAAAAACTAAATTCCCGGGCCTTCAGCACCGAGGCAATTTTGATGGTTTCTTCCAGTTGCTTGCTGGTGCTTTCATTGGTGGCAGCCAGGTCGCGGTTTTCAGCCCGCAGGCGCGTAGTCTGGGTGCGGAGCGTATCCACCTGAATGCTGAGCTCCTGGTTTTGGGCTTCCAGCTCTGCAATCTGGGTTTTGTACGACTCCACATAGCGCTGCAGGGATTGTACGCGGGCCTCCAGCTCCTGTATGCGCTTGTCTTTGGTCCTGCCCTGTTTTTTGGCAACGGCCAGCCGGTCTATATAGTCCTGTATCTGGCGCTCTTTTTCCTCAAGCAGCTTGTCCTTGTCCGCAATTTCCATGTTTTTGTCTTCCAGCGTGGACTGGAAATCGAGGATTTTTTCCTCCAGCTCCATCATTTCGTTTTTGAGGTCCTCTATTTTGGCGATGTTTTGTTCATTTTCGGCTTTTGCCGCGAAGTATTTGATGCCAAAATATGCCAGTGCAGACAAAACGAGTATGCCTACGACCACGAGAATGATTCTGCTGGTATTTTTACTATTATCGGGAATTGCCATTTGTTTTTCTGTAAAATAGGGAGCTAAAATATACCTTTAGTACGAATTAGACAAACGCTGTATTATTTGTTGCACTTTTTGTGCCACAAAAAGCTGTACGTTTCTGGCAGCCAGGGGGATGTCCCATTTGCTTTTGTTGCGGGTTTCTACGTAGTTGGAAATGCCGCGATAGGCCTCAAAGGGGATGCCTGCCCGCAGCATGGCATAAAAGAAGGCAGCTCCCTCCATACTCTCAATGGCGCAGGCCCATCTCTGGTAGCAGTTGGCGATGTGCTCCGCCCTGCCGTGTACCTGGTTGACGGTAATGCCGCTCACGCGGGCTACTTCGCCCTCCCCTTTGATGTGGGGATTGGTCAGGGTGTTGTACAGGGGGCCCGCTTCCGTTTCCAGCAGGGGAAATCCCAGCTTCTGCAGGTCCAGGAAGCCATGAGGCGATTCGGCCCCCAGCTCTGAAAAACTGTCCTGCACCACTTCCACCACCTGGCCCAGGGCCAGGCTGTGCTCAAAACTGCCTGCTATGCCAAAATTTATACCTGCATCCGCCCGCTGCAAAGCCAGGTACTGCCCCAGTGCAAAAGCCGTATTGACCATGCCGATACCCGTATGCAGCAAATGCAGCTGTACGCCATCTTGTTTTACTCCCCATAGCCCTTCCCCCTCAGGCTGCAAATTCAACTCAGCGCGCAGCAGAGGGGTTTCCAACTGGGTAGCTGCAACCAGCAGCAATCTGTAAGTAATGGGTTCCGTACTCAAAACAGCATGGGCTCAAAAGACTACTTTCAGGGTGAGTTCCTCTTCCCCACGCTTCACTACCGCCGTGGTCTCATCCCCTTTCTTAAACATGCTGAGGGCCTTCATGTAGGACATCACGTCTTTGACGGGCAGCTCGCCAATCTGCAGGATGATGTCGCCTTTCTGCATGCCGGCCTGGTGGGCAGGCTTGCCTTCCGTAACTCCATCAAGGCGCATACCCGGACCGGCAAATACGTAGTCGGGCATCACCCCCAGGGTCACGCTGAAACGCGGCCGTTTCTGGTTGTCTTCTTCTTCGGTTTTGGTAAAAGGCAGTTTTCCTTTGCCATCCAGGCGCCGGATGAGGGTATAAATATAGCCCACTACCTGGGCCAGGCCTTCGTAGTTGAGTTTATCGGCATCATCGCTGGGGCGGTGGTAGTCCTCATGTGCACCAGTAAAAAAGTGCAGCACGGGCAGGTCCTTGAGGTAAAAGGAGGTGTGGTCGGAAGGCCCAACACCCGACTCCGTGGTTTGGATCTGGATGCCATAACAATCCAGTTCGGGCAGCACTTCTTTCCATACCGGCGAGGTCCCCACCCCGTTGATCACCAGGCCGTGATCTTTCATCCTGCCCACCATGTCCATGTTGATCATGTAGTTAATCTTTTCCAGGGGGATGGGGCTGTGTTCTACGAAAAATTTGGAGCCATACAGGCCTTTTTCTTCCCCGGAGAAGGCGATGAAGAGGTAATTATTGTTTTTAGGGCCCTGTTCTTTGAGCAAAGCCGCCAGTTCTATGAGGGCAGCCGTGCCGCTGGCATTGTCGTCGGCGCCATTGTGGATGGCGCGCCCCTCGCGATAAAGCGAACCTGCCCCCCCCCAGCCCAGGTGGTCGTAGTGAGCCCCTATCACCACGGTGGTGGGGGCCCCATTGTCCAGCAGGGCCACGGCGTTGTGAGCAGTTTTTTCCACTGCCTTCATTTCCACCCTCAGTTGGTCAACAGAGGTCAGGGTTTTGAAAAAATCTGCATGCTTGCGCACCACAAACACCACTGGTATGCCACTGTCTTCTATGTATTTGAAAGAGTCCGGCGGATCGTCCAGGTAGTCTTCGGGATTATAAACAATGACGCCTGCGGCACCTTTTTTCTTTGCTGTGGCCAGGAGCCCGGCCAGGTCGTGGTATTTGAGGTATTTGGAGTGGGGGTGTACGCCGTCGGGCGAGGAGAAATTCATCAGAAATACCTTACCCTGGTAGTCGGTTCCCTCCTGGTAGTCGGTGTATTCCAGCTCCGGCGCCTCAATGCCAAAGCCCACATCCACGAGGGGAACATTTTCCAGGCTGGCATTGGCCGAATAGGATAAAGGGTAAAAATCGGTGCCCGCCTCAAAGCTGCGGCCGCCGGCCTGCAGGCGGGTGTTGGGGCCCACCTCCACCGGCTCCTGAAAAGTGAAAGGCATGCCATAGTTGCGCTCGCCCAGGGGCTTCAGTCCCAGCTTGAGAAACTCCAGGTTGAGGTAGTCCAGGGCAAGTTTTTCGCCCAGAGAACCCGTTTGCCGGCCTTCCAGTTTGTCGTCGGCCAGAAATTCTACGTGTTTGCGCAGGCGCTGCTCCAGGTCCTGCGGCAGGGTGGTACAGGGCTGGGCGTACAGGTAATAGCTGCTAGCAGCTATCAGAAAAAGTGTGTACACAATATTTCTGGGATTCATCATGCTTAAATTTGTTAATTTTGGGCCTCAATTTTGAGCCTCAAAGATAAGACTTTTGCATGGGGGAAGCTATTGGAGGAGATGAAAATTGAAGATGAATGGCAATGATTAATGCTTTGACCTAAGCATTTCCTGGGTTTGTTGTTGAGTATTGTTGATGTAAGTTTGCAGAAGGCAAATATGGTGGCCGGGTTTACCAAAACTTAACGTTGCATAAAAATAGCTAATGTTACCCATTTATACAGCTACCGGAATTGAGCGCCCTTATTTTGAAGGTGGAACTACCAGACCGAGTTTAATGACGGTAGTGGACGAAGAGAATGGGTCTATTGTGGGGCCCTATGTAGTAAAAGTATTTAGTCAAACGTATATACAACAGAGTCAGGCAACTAATAAGGAAGTATATGCCAGCATCCTGGCTAGTCAGTTTGAGCTAAATGTGCCCAAACCCGCTTTGATAGACGTAGGGGAGGAAATTATTGAGCGGATGGTAGCATCTGGTAGCCATCAAGATAAAGAGATAAAAGCTGGCATTTATTTTGGCTGTGAGTACATTGAAAATGCTATAAATTATTCAGAGGTAATACCTAAACCTGTTGTGTCTGTATGGGTGATGGAACATATATTTGCTTTTGATGCTTTGATTCGGAATATCGATAGGAGAGAAGATAAGCCTAATCTTTTTCTAAAAGACGGTGCTGTTTTTCTT
>RFHT01000436.1 GCA_003696835.1 Bacteroidota bacterium | reverse complement strand
GGTGCTGGTAGTTGATTAGCCACTTAGATCACGCAGGGCACGAAGGAGGGCACTAAGCCAACTGGGGCAAAGTTTGGTGCAGGTAGTTGATTAGCCACTTAGATCACGCAGGACACGAAGGAGGGCACTAAGCCAACTGGGGCAAAGTTTGGTGCTGGTAGTTGATTAGCCACTTAGATCACGCAGGGCACGAAGGAGGGCACGAAGCCAGTTGGGGCAAAGTTTGAGGATTCACGATGCAGGTCGAAGATGCCATTAAGGTACTGGAGCGAAGCGGAAGTCCCACAGGGGATCGTAGCGCAGCGGAGATGCCTTTAAGGTAATTCAGGATGCAAGATGCAAGATATACTGCATCCTGCCACCTGCATTCTGTCCCCTGCCACCTGTTCCCTGCATCAAAATCCCATTGGTTTTCAATAAAAAAACAGAAGCAAAGTCGTGGGGTGTTCGATTATTTTGTAAAAACAAGCCTGCCTGAATGTTGCATCTCGACCCAGCCAGGTTGGTGCCCCAGTAGGAAAAACCACACGACATGAACAAAAAAAGCTGTATTTGGGCAATTGCTTTATGCTTGATGTGCTGCTTTGCCTGCCGGGCGCCGGTGAAGCGCGATCTAAGCCAGGAGGAAAGCATAACTGACACCACCTTTGTGCATACCCGCCTCTTTGCACCCATAGATGAGCACACCCACGGGGCCACCCTGGTGGCTCTGCCCAATGGCGATCTGCTGGCGGCCTGGTTTCAGGGCTCAGGGGAGCGCTGGGCCGACGATGTGGCCATCATGGGGGCACGCCTGCAGGCCGGAGATACGAGCTGGAGCGCGCCCTTTCTCATGGCCGATGTGCCCGGCTTTCCCGACGTCAACCCCGTGCTCTTTCTCGACGGGCAGCAGCGCCTCTGGCTGGTGTGGTACACCGTGCTGGCCAATTTGTGGGAATCCTCCCTGCCCAAATACCGCATTAGTGAAGATTACCTGGGCGAAGGACCCCCGCTATGGAAATGGCAGGAGGTGCTGCACGTCAAGCCCGGCGACCCCACCCAGCGGGGGATTCAGCCCAACGACAAGTTTGTGCGCTCCATGCAGCAGCAAATGCAGGCTTATGAGGTATATTTGAGGGATACCCTAAAGGCCGATGCCCGCATCATGAACGGCTGGAAAGCCTGGAGCCAGGACAAGCTTTCCAAAGCCAAAGGCGAAAACCTTCAGTACAACGGCTACCTCTACGACGAATCGGGAGGATACACCCGCCAGATGATGGGCTACCCCCTGTTCAGGCGCATTGGCTGGCAAACCAAAAACAAGGCCATAGAAGTGCATGGACGCTTGCTGCTGCCGCTCTACTCCGACGGCCTGGGCTGCAGCCTCATTGCCATTACGGAAGACGCAGGCAAAACCTGGCAATTCAGCAATCCGCTGGTGGGCTTCGAAAACATACAGGCCAGCCTGGTACAAAAGGCCAATGGCGAGCTGGTGGCCTACATGCGCGACAACGGCCCGCCGCCCCAGCGCCTGCAAATGAGCCGCTCCACCGACGGAGGCCTGAGCTGGGGGCCGGTGCGCGACTCCCAGCTGCCCAACCCCGGCTCAGGAGCCGACCTCGTCACCCTGGCCAATGGCCACTGGGTCATTGCCTATAACGACACCGAGGAAGGCCGCCATTCGTTGGCCGTATCCCTGTCCATGGACGAAGGCCAGAGCTGGCCCTACACCCGCCACCTGTTGCGGGACGAGCGCCCACGCGAGCAGGCTTCTACCGGCGCCTATCCCTCCATCATACAGGATGCACAGGGGATGATCCACCTGGTATATAGCTATGTGAACCGGTCGGACGAACAAGGGGAATGCATACGCTATGCCCGCTTTCCCGAATCCTGGTTGCTGCAGGCTGATGAATCCCCGACGGGGCAAAGGTAAAGATTCAAAAAATATGAAGCGAGTTGGTATTATCTCCTATCCCACCCTGTTTACCGCCCTGCTGCTGGGGCTGGCCTGGGCCATCAGGGGCCATTTCGGGCACGAATGGGGGGCTGCCTGGGCGGGCGCCATAGGCGCCCTGGCGCTCATCGTAGCTTCGGGGCGCAGCGACTGGTGGCGGGCAGCCCCCGTACTGGCCCTGCTGGGGGCAGTGGGCTGGGGTGCCGGCGGCATGATGAGTTACGGCATCGTAGTGGGCTATTGCCGGGGCACCGACTTTGCCAATGTTGCTTATGGCTACGCCATGCTGGCCGTAATAGGCGGGCTGTATGGCCTCATTGGTGGCGGCATGTTGGGCCTGGGCCTGGAAACTACCTCCCAAAAACGGCCCGACTGGGCAGCCCTGCTGGCACAAATGCTGGCACTGGGTTTTCTCAGCTGGGGCTTCCTCATTTACCAACTCGAATTATTCATGACGCCACCCCGCTCCGAGCTGTGGGCAGGCTGCCTGGGTGCCGGCCTGGCCCTGCTGTGGTACCTCCACCGCAACGGCTATCACGCCGCCTTGCGCGTGGCGGTGTTTTCCTGTTTCGGTGCAGGTGCGGGCTTTGCCCTGGGCAATTTTTTCCAAAGCCTGGGCATCGCCTCCGGTTTGGCCTACAATTGGTGGAACGTCATGGAGTTTACCCTGGGCTTCCTCGGCGGGCTGGGCATGGCCTACGGGGTGGTGAGCAGCAAATGGCCCCAAAGGGCCCGGCCTGCCGCTGCCAGCAATTGGGCAGCCCTGCTGCTGCTGTTTTTACTCATTCCCCTCTTTAATTTTTATGCGGCTTTCAGTACAGAAAAACTGGCGCGCCTGGCCCAAAACCTGCAGCTGCAGCAGGCCGATGCCTTTGTACACACCCAGCAGGGGGCAGGCTGGCTGCTCATGCTACTGTTTGCAGCAGGGGCCTGCTGGCTGTGGTGGCAGTACGCCAGGCAGGACCAGCAGTGGGGCTGGCAGGTGCCGGGCTTGCTGTTTGCTTGCGTGCTATACTACACCCTGTTTGGCTATGTGGTCAAAGGGGTATTTTACCAGCCCTACAGCCTGGCACAATCCACTACGCTCTACCTGCCCATTGTACTGGGGGCCGGCTTGTGGTGGTGGTGGCGCAAAACGTATAGCCTGCCGCTTTCGGATGAGCCGCAAGCTCCCCTTCGCCCGGCTACTGCCTTGCGTCTGCTGTTGCTGTGGCTGTTGCTGGTGGCCGTAACTGCGGGTATCACCGTTTGGGGAGGGCTGGGGGTGGAAGATGCCCATCAAAGGTTTTAGTTATGCGGGAAAAAGAATTGTTTGCTGCTTTTGCTCCCCTGCGCATAGGCGTCATAGGAGATTTTGCATTGGATGTGTATTTCGGCCTTGCTACCCAAACCGGCGAAGTGTCGGTGGAAACCGGCAAGGCTGTGCATCATGGCAGCCACATACGCGCAGCCCCTGGCGGAGCGGGCAATGTGGCCCTCAACCTGGCGGCCCTGGGGGTAGGGGAGGTGCAGGTTTTTGGTCTGGTGGGCAATGACCTCTTCGGGCGGGAACTGCGGCATTTATTTCACCAACAACACATACAAACCCAAGGACTGCTCACCGCCCAACACCCCTGGGAGAGCTGTGCTTATCTTAAGCCCATGCTGGGTAAAACCGAACATAACCGCCTGGATTTTGGTAGCCACAACCATGCCGCAACACCGGACCTGGAGGCCGTATTCGAAGCCCTGAGCCATAGCCTGCCACAGTTACATGCCCTCATCATCAACCAGCAGTTTGCCCACCCGCTGCTGCGGCAGGAGGTAGTGAAAAAGCTGGACCGCCTGCTGCAGGCCTTTCCGCATTGCCGGCTGTTTGCCGATATGCGCAGCCTGCGTCCGGACTTCCAGGGGGCCACCCTCAAGCTCAATGCCGCCGAGCTGGCGGGCTTGCTGGCCCTGGATTTCCTCGATGAGCAAGATGATGCACAGTGTGAACAATACCTCAATCAAGCCCGTCGGCTTACTTCCCTGCCCATTCTGCTTACGCGTGGCAGCAGCGGCCTGATGTATGCCGGGCCTTCTGGCAGCTGGGTGCAGCCCGGCATTTACCTGCGGGGCCCCATCGACAGTGTGGGGGCAGGCGACGCTTGTATCAGTGCCTTTGCCGCCTGTATGGCGGCCGGCATGCCGGTAAAACAAGCCCTGGAAGTGGCCAACCTGGCAGCGGCAGTTACCACGCGCAAGCTGTATCAGACTGGCACGGCCAGCCCGGCTGAAATTGTGGCTCTGGCACAAGACTGTGGTTATAATTACCATTTGGACCTGGCAGCCGACCTGCGCAAAGCCCATTATCTGCCCCAGTCTGAAATCGAAGTGGTGGAGCCCATCCCCACGCCCGCCCACTTTACCCACGCCATTTTTGACCACGATGGCACCCTCTCCACCCTGCGCGAAGGCTGGGAAGCGGTGATGCTGGAAGTCATGATGGAAATGATTGCCGGGGCACAGTTGCACAAGTTGGATACAGCTACTTACGAAGCCCTGAAGCAGGCCTGTGCCCGATTCATCAATGACACCACCGGGGTGCAAACCATCGTACAAATGCAGGGGCTGCGCGAAATGGC
>RFHT01000435.1 GCA_003696835.1 Bacteroidota bacterium | reverse complement strand
TTGTTGCCAGGGTATATGCTTGTTCCCCACTTTAGCCAGCGGGCAAGCATAAAGGAAATGCTCACTCACCTGGATGCCTGGCAGGCCCGCCATCAAACAGCCCTCAACGGGCTGGGCATTGATAGCAAAACGGCTTTATGTATCAACAAAACGGGGCGTGCAGTGGTATATGGCCAGGGAGGCGTGTATTTCTACCTGGCCAGCGACCATATTTATGAGGAAAGCCTGCAATTTCAACATCGCTACCAGGCCCTTCAGCTTCTGGCCCAGCACAAATTTGATTTCGGGCTAAAAGCTGCCACCGGGCTTGAACAGTCATTGGCGCCTGCCCGGCAGGAAGAGCAGTTGGATCAGACCCTGTTTCTGGGTGGTAGTGGGCTGCCCGCCCAAAACCGGCGGTTGCTGCAGGACCTGCTGCAAAGCTGCCAGCCCGAAACGGTAGGTATTGTCAGCGGCCAGGATCCGGGAAAGGCCAATGCCCTACGGCAGTTGCTGCTCGGGCTGGGAGTAAAGGAAGTGTTTATTTTACAGGCTGTAAGCGGGTTTGAGCCCTCCCTGCCTGCTGAAAGCGTGCTGGCAAGCGACGCCTTTGTTTTTGTAGGCAATGAGCCAGATGACCTCTTTGAATACCTGCAGCAACAACAAACGGGCCAGGCACTGATGGAGGGCCTGCAGCAGCCCCGGATTGCTTGCGCTTTTCTGGGAGAGGATGTACGCTATGCCGGAGCTGCCTTTGTAGCAAATTACCGCGATAAGTGGGCCGCTTCCGAAGGGCGCTTAACTTTCAGGAAGGGGCTGGGCCTGCTCAAAACAACCACCATTATGCCGCATTTCGGCTTGGAAAAGGAATGTATAGAAAACGTGAACGCCGGACTGCCTTTTCTCATGCTCAGAGACTCTCTGGCCTATGGTTTATGGCTACAGGACAGCATGTACGTGAAGTGCAGGCCGCAGTACGGCATGGTATGGCTGAGCGCCCACGGCGGCCGGCCCGCCATTTTGATGAAAAACACCCAAAGTAAAATCGCTTATCCCCTTGCCTACCGGGGGCCATCCCCCAACCTGGCTGCCTTTGACAACATGCTCGTTGCCAGGGTGGACAGCAGCGGGGCCATTCTGGGCATGCAAGCCGGCCAGGAGGAAAGTGGCCCCAGGCAACACCACGACTGGCTGATGGTTTACCCCAACCCTGTGAGAAACAGCTTCCAGTTGCTGTTTTATGGCAACCAAAGTGGCCGCTATAGCCTCATTCTTCAAGACGAAGAAGGAAATGTGCTTCAGAAAATGACCCGCCTTGTATTTCCTCAAAAGCCCGCCATTACCCTGGATGCCTCCACCCTTTCCGGAGGCAGCTATGTCTTGGTTGTATATCAAAAAGACAAGGGCATCGTAAAAAAGCTGAAAGTGCTAAAATAAATGGGTGCCCAGTTCGACCTATCAAACAATGAACAGAAAAATGTGTTTACAAAATGGGGTAAATTTGAAAAAATGTCTGATTATTAAGGAGTTTCATGCAAATTTGTCATACCTTTAAATGAGGAACGGGAATTGTTCGGATATGCTGTTGGGTAAATAGACAAATTCCGTTAATTTTGAGGTTCGATCAAGCGTTGGGTATTTTTTAGATCGTAAACGATCAATCTTGAGTAGCAATCAATCTATGTCTGATATCAATAATCAAAATAACGAACGCAACAAGCCCCCACGGGGCAATTCCAACATCTACTGGATATATGTTGTGGCCCTGGTTTTTTTCATTATAGGCTCCTATTTTCTCACCCAGGACGCCGAAGTTGGGAAAGGCACCTATAATGACTTTAAATTTGACCTTCAGCAGAACTACATCGAGCGGGTCATCATTTACAATGACACCGATGTGGAGGTGTATCTGAAGGAGAGTGGTAAAGAAGCGCTCAGGCGGGGTTATGAGGCATATACAAAAAATATTACTCCCAGCAGTACGGGGGTCATCAAACGGCCTTACCCTCCTGCCCAGGACCAGGGAAAACCCGATTATGTCCTCAAGATCAGCAGAGGATTTGCTGAGGCCTTTTACAAGGACCTGGGAGATTCGAACATCAATTGGGAAACCCGCGAACGCACGGATTATTCCGGTTTTATCCAGATTCTGCTCCCCATTGCGGTGCTGGTGGCGCTGTGGTTTTTCTTTATGCGCAGGGTGGGCGCCGGTGGTGCTGGTGGCCAGATATTTAACATCGGCAAGAGCAAAGCCAACCTCTACGACAAGGAAAACAAGGTAAATGTGACCTTTGACGATGTGGCTGGCCTGGAAGAAGCCAAGGAAGAGGTGCAGGAGGTGGTGGAGTTTCTCAAAAACCCCCAGAAGTTTACCAAGCTGGGGGGGCACATCCCCAAAGGGGTATTGCTGGTAGGCCCTCCGGGCACGGGTAAAACCCTGCTGGCCAAAGCCGTTGCCGGCGAAGCCAAGGTGCCTTTTTTCTCCCTCAGTGGCTCCGATTTTGTGGAAATGTTTGTGGGAGTGGGCGCAGCCCGTGTGCGCGACTTGTTTAAGCAGGCCAAGGAAAAGGCGCCCTGTATCGTATTCATAGACGAAATTGATGCCGTGGGCCGCAGCCGCGGGCGCATGAATGTAACCGGCGGAAACGACGAAAGAGAAAATACCCTCAACCAGTTGCTGGTGGAAATGGATGGCTTTGACAGCGACACGGGGGTGATCATCATGGCGGCCACCAACCGCCCCGATGTGCTGGACCCGGCCCTGCTGCGCGCCGGGCGCTTCGACCGCCAGATAGGGATTGACCGTCCCGACATCAAAGGGCGGGAAGCCATCTTTAAGGTACACCTCAAAAACCTCAAGCTCTCTGAGAAAGTGGATGTCAAGCGCCTGGCTTCCCAAACTCCGGGCTTTGTAGGGGCCGACATCATGAATGTGTGCAATGAAGCAGCCCTCATTGCCGCACGTAAAAACAAATCGGCCGTAGAGATGGACGATTTTCAGGACGCCATTGACCGGGTAATAGGCGGCCTGGAAAAGAAAAATAAAATCATTTCGCCCGATGAGAAAAAAATCGTGGCTTATCATGAAGCCGGCCACGCCGTCAGCGGCTGGTTCCTCGAGCATGCCCACCCACTGGTGAAGGTATCCATTGTACCGCGAGGGCTGGCAGCCCTGGGCTATGCCCAGTACCTCCCCAAAGAGCAGTACCTCAAAACCTACAGCCAGCTGATAGATGATATGTGTATGACCCTGGGCGGGAGGGCCGCTGAGGAGATTATTTTTGGCGAAATTTCTACCGGTGCCCGCAGCGACCTGGAGTACATCACCCGGGTGGCCTACTCCATCGTAACCATTTACGGCATGACCGAAAGGGTGGGGAAAATATCCTTTAAAAATGAAAATGAATACAATTTCAGCAAACCCTATTCCGAAGCAACCGCCGAAATGATAGATGAAGAGGTGCGCAAAATCATTGATTCTGCCTATAAGCGCACCAAAGACCTGCTCGTTGAGCACCGAAAAGAGCTGGAAATCATTGCTGCAGAGCTGCTCCAAAAGGAGGTGCTGTTTAAGGACGACCTGGTGCGCCTCATCGGCCCGCGTCCCTTCCCTGAGGCTGAGTTTCCCTACGACGAGCCTGAGAAGGAAAAACCCGAAGAAGGAAAGGTCAACGGGGCCGATCTCAAGCAAGAAACACCTGACCCCTCAGAAGAAAAACCCCTAAAACCGGAGGTTCCCGAAGGAGAAGCTTAGAGTATATTGGAGAAGAACAGAAATATTTATCTTGTTTCGGATTTACACCTGGGCGCTCCCAATCACGAAAAAAGTCTGATACGGGAAAAACATTTTGTACGATGGCTGGATGAGGTGGCCACTGATGCGGCTGCCCTTTACCTGGTGGGGGATGTATTTGATTTTTGGTTTGAATACCGCCATGCCGTACCCAAGGGGTACGTGCGTTTGCTGGGAAAGCTGGCCGAAATGGCCGACCGGGGCGTTCAGATTCACATCTTCGCCGGCAACCACGACCTCTGGTACGACTCCTACTTTGAACAGCAGTTTCAGGCATGCATTCACACCCGGCCTGTGATTCACGAGCTACTGGGGCGCACCTTTTACATCGCCCATGGCGATGGGCTGGGCCCGGGCGACCACGGCTATAAGTTGCTGAAGTTTATCCTTTCCAACCCGGTAAGCCGTTGGTTGTTTGCACGTCTGCACCCCAACTTTGGCATTGGTTTGGCCAACCTCTCTTCTGGCCTGAGCCGGCATGCCAATGAGCAAAAACCCCAGTTGAAACAATACCTGGGGAAGGACGAATATCTGTACGAGCACGCATCTCAGCTACACGAAGTTAGAAAGGATATTCAATATTTTGTATTTGGCCATCGTCATATAGCCGTGGAAGATGACATTGCGCCAGGCGCAAAGCTCATCATTTTGGGCGACTGGATTGACCATTTTACCTATCTTGCAGTTACTCCGCATGAAGTGGCACTTCGCACATATCCGCTGCATCCTCTTCCTTAGCGGCCTGCTCACAGGCTGTTCAGGCCTTTGTGCCCAGCCAGCCTGGCAGCAGCAAATTCAGCACCTCTCTTCTCCCTTCCTTAGCCTGGAATGCCCGCCGGGGGCCAGCTTGCTGGTCGATGCCGAAGGAAACATCATCTTGCTCAGTGAGGATTACGGCAGTATATACAAATACCTGCGTATAGCCCGCTACGATTCAGCTGTGGTGCTGGGAGGCAAGGGCAGCAGCGAAGAGGCATTTTTGCAGGCCACAAAAATAGCGGCCTACAACCGCCAGCAACTCTTTGTGCTGGACGGAGTGCAAAGCAGGCTGCTGGTTTTCAACCCCAACCTAAAACTGCTCAGGAGTATAGACTTCCTCAAGTTACAGCAAGCCAGCGATGAAATCACCCAGCTGTTTCCGCTCAGTTTTAGTGTCAATGCGTTCGGAGAAATATTTATACTCAATCAGTTTGACAACCGCATTTACAAATTCAACCCGGCTGGTAGCCTGGAACTCAGCTTTGGAGGCACCGACTATGGCGAAGGCAGGTTGTACGCCCCCTTTGAGCTGCATGCCCATACCGACCAGCGCATCTACGTGGCCGACAGCATGCAGGAAGGCATCGTGGTGTACGACCGCTTTGGGCTGTTTCTGCAGCGGCTGGTGCAGCCGCCGGGCAGTTGGAAATCTTTCAGGTGTTTTGAGCAGTACGTGGTTTACATTGCACCCGGGCTCATCCAGCTACAATATGTACCCACCCAGCAGGTCATGCAAATTCCCCTGCCGGCAGATTCCGGCCTCAGGGATGTGTACTTCACAAAAGATTTTATTTATTTGCTATTGGATCAAAAAGTAGAAATCTATCAGGTAAGCCCATAATAATTTGAGATATGCTAGATCAACTCGAGCACATAGAACGCAGGTTTAAAGACGTGGAGCAGGACATTATGGATCCTGAAATCATGGCGGATATGCAGCGGTACAAAACGCTGAACAAGGAGTACAAAGAATTGCAAAAGATCGTGGAAAAAACCAGGATTTATAAAGAGGTATTGAGCAATATTGCAAACAGCCGGGAGCTGGTCAATGCCGAAGATCCCGAAATGCGCGAAATGGCCCGCGAAGAGCTGGACAGCCTGGAGGTGCAAAGGGAGCAACTGGAGGAAGAGCTCAAGATGCTGCTGATTCCCAAAGACCCCGATGACAGCAAAAATGTGGTCATGGAGATACGCTCCGGGACCGGAGGCGACGAAGCGGCCATTTTTGCCGGGGACCTCTTCCGCATGTACCAGAAATACTGTGACCGGAAAAATTTCAAGCTGGAGGTCAACAGCTTTACCGAAGGCACCTCTGGGGGCTACAAGGAAATCGTGGCTACTGTGAGCGGAGAGGATGCATACGGCACCCTCAAATACGAATCGGGCGTACACCGGGTGCAGCGGGTACCAGCCACTGAGTCGCAGGGGCGCATACACACCTCGGCTGCTACCGTAGCCATGATGCCCGAAGCGGATGATTTCGAAATTGAAATCAACCCGGCCGACATCAAGGATGAGACCTTCTGTGCCTCCGGGCCCGGCGGCCAGTCGGTCAACACCACCTACTCGGCCGTGCGCCTCACCCACATTCCCACGGGCATAGTCGTGTCCATGCAGGATCAGAAATCTCAGATCAAAAACCGGGAAAAGGCCATGAAAATCCTGCGTACCCGTCTGTACGACCTGGAAATGTCTAAAAGAAAGAGTAAGGAAGACGCCCTGAGGCGCTCCATGGTTTCTACCGGGGACCGCTCTGCCAAAATCCGCACCTACAATTTTCCTCAGGGCCGGGTAACCGATCACCGCATCGGGCTCACCATTTACAACCTATCGGGTATCATGGATGGTGATCTCGACCAACTCATTGAGCAGCTGCGCATTGCCGAAAATGCGGAGCGGTTGAAAGCAGGTAGCGACACTCCTTCATAA
>RFHT01000434.1 GCA_003696835.1 Bacteroidota bacterium | reverse complement strand
GCCCAGGGAGTCCAGGTACAGCCATTGGCCCGTGGCTCCGTCCAGCATGAGCTGGTAGCTGGTGGTATTCTTTGGCCAGCTGCCTCTGCTGGCCAGGGTAAAGAGGTCGGGCAGGCCGTCATCGTTAAAATGGCCCAGGGCAAAGCTGTTGCTGCATTCGGCCCCTGGCAGCTGTTGTTTCCACAGCAGTTGCAGGCGCTGGCCGTCCAGGGCAAAAATTTGCATATCATGCGATACCGCCGCAATGTCCAGATGGCCATCGCCGTTGAAATCGGCCAGCACGGGCGGGGCAATGAAGCCATGCGTGGCCGAGGCGGCCAGCACCCTGGCCGCTTCCAGACGCGAAGCCATGAGGTCGGCCAGGGTAGTGAGGTACAGCCTTCCCCCTGCCGTTTCGCCTCCAGTACCCACCAAAATGCGTACCCCTCCTGCCGAATCCGGCGGGAAACAAACCGGCGACATATAAGACTCCCTGCCGTCGGGCATGGTATCGGCCGCCAGAATGGCGCCCGTTTTCAGGTCAAACAGCATCAGCAGGCCGGGATAGCGGTGCAGGCTGTCCCCGGCCGGGGCCAGCCAGTTGCCGCCATTAACCGTGAGCAGGTCGGGCAGACCGTCCTGGTTTTGGTCCGGCACCAGCACACTGTTGTAAAAGTTGAAGCGGGCATACTTCAGCACGGGGTCGTCCTCATACTGGTAGGCATATTCCCAAATCAGCTCCCCCGTTTTGCCATTGATGGCCTTGAGGTTCTGCACCCGCCCTCCGATAAACACCTCCTCCACCCCATCGCCGGTGAGGTCGTAAAAAGTAGCTGAGCCGGTAATATGGGCACTGGTCGGCTGCTGCCAGAGGAGGTTGCCGCTTTTGCCATCCAGGGCCAGCACGCCCTGTTCGGTATGGGCTATTTCTTCGGTGCCTGCCCCCATCACCAGGTCGAGCACCCCATCCTGGTTGAGGTCGGAGGCCCTGGGAGAGGACTGGGAGCCGATGAGGAAAAAGGACTGCTGCCACAACAGCTCGCTTTGGCGCCGGGCAGGCTGGCAGCTCAGCAGCAGGCAGGCAGCCACCGCCAGGGCCACAGAAAAAGGAAAGACGAAACTTTTGGGTAACATGTGCATATCTCAAAAAAACAAAACAATGGGCAATTCAAAAAGCGACCCCGGAAAGCCGGGGCCGCTCGTAATATTCAGCCATGCAGGCAGAAACAACCCGTGGGGCTATCTGCACAGCACTACTGCCAGAGATCAAGGCACGTCCCACCACACGCGGGTCATCACATCGTCAGGTGAAGTACCGCCTTTTTGCAGGTTGGGGTTGGTGGCCACCTCTGTTACATCGTATTCAATTCTTCTGAATATCTGTCCATTGGAGTAGTTGCCGGGATAATTGGTGGGCGTGAGCTCGGGGTATCCGGTTCTCCTCCAGTTGCTGTAGGCTTCATACCACTGCATGAAGTTGGCCACCCAGTGTTGTTCGCCTATCATTTTTTCCGTTCCATCAAAGGGGTTGGCCGCCAGGTAGGCATCCACCTGGTCGTCAGTAACCACAAAGGAAGGATCAAAGATGGTCCACTGCTGCATGGACGATTTTACGCCCCGGTTGTAGTGGGTGGCCGCATCGCCATTGTGCCAGCCCTTGAGGGCAGCTTCGGCCAGCAGGAACTCCACTTCGGCATGGGTCATGAAAATAAAGGGATCGTCCACATCCAGCATGAGGGGATTGAGGCGAGAGAACTCCAGCTCGCGGTCGATGGGGTCGGTAACGCCCAGGTATTCGCGAATGGTGGTGGCATCATAGCCGTTGGGCATGCCAATCTGGTCTTCGGGAGCTGTGAGGTAGGGGCCGCCCCATTTGCCTCTTACAGCGAAAATGGTGAGACGAGGGTCGTTGCGGCTCTGGAGGAAATCCACCAGGGTTTTGCTCAGCATGTTGTTGGCGCCCCAGTCGTCGGGAATGAGGGCACGGGAAATACCGTTTTGGTTGAACCACTGGCTGGGCCCTTCGGCCATTTGAATCCAGGCCATGTCGTCATTGCTTTCCATCACCCCACCGGCAATGGCTTTTTGCACATACTCCTGGGCCGTTCCCGGATCCACCTTGGAGATGCGCATGGCCAAACGCAGCATGAGGGAGTTGGCAAACTTTTTCCACTTCGTCAGGTCTCCGCCAAAGATCACATCCGCGCTGCCGATGTTGTCTGGGCCAGTGCCAATGGTCTTGGCAGCAGCATCCAGCTTGGCCAGCATATCTTTGTAGATAGACTCCTGGCTGTCATAAGCAGGGAAAAATATGCCGTCAATCCCTTTGTTAGCCTCCGAATAAGGCACATTGCCATAGAGATCGGTCATGATATGCATGGGCAAAATGTACATGACCTGAGCAACGTGGTGGAGATTGGTCCAGCTGGGGTTAGCTCCTTCAGGGCCAGTTTGGCGTATCACCTCTGCCAGGGTTTTGAGGGCCGTGGGATATACCCGGTCCATGTAGGCATTGAAGCTGTCGAGGTGGTAGTAATACTTGTCGCCTGCCCCACGCTCACCCCCTACTTGTAGAGTAGCCATGTGCTGGATGAGACCGGCTCCCAGGTTGAGGTGTACCCGGCCGTTTACATAGCGGTTTTCAGCGGCCTGTACCTGCCCGGTGGTGAGCATAAAGCGCCAGTCAACCTGGTTGGCCGCCGTGGGGTTGACGTTCAGGTCCACCAGTTCCTGGGTGTCGCAGCCCATCATGGGCATTAGGCAGATGAACCCCAGAATTAAAAATTTATTCAATAGTTTCATTGTTCAGATATTTAGAAGTCAATTCTCAGGTTAAAGCCGTAGGAGCGCGTCTGGGGAAAGGAGTAATAGTCCAGCCCCTGCGCATTGGAGTTGTTGTAGGTGGATTCGGGGTCCACATTTTCCATGTGGTTCAGCAGTAGTGCCAGGTTTCTGGCCACAAAGGAGAGGCGAATGGCGTTGACGGGCAACTTATCCATCATGGTACGGGGAATGGTGTATCCCACACTCACATGACGCAGCTTGATGAAGGAAGCATCGTAGATGAAACGGTCGGAAAGCTGGCTATACGCCCCCCAGAAACCGTCGGTTTCGGTGGCATCCAGCACCTTGGTAAAGGCCTCGCCGTCAGGAGAAACCCCGGTTACGGTGATTTTCTCACGCCCTTCCGATACAAAACCCAGACCCGATACCGGCTCTACCGTCATACGGTGCCCCCCGGATCCTACCTGGCGTACATTGGTACCGGAGTAGATGTCGCCACCAGCTTTGAAGTCAATGAGGATGTCGGCATAGAGGCCTTTCCAGCTGATGCTGTTGGTCATCCCCCCGGTATATTTGTGTACCCCATTGCCGAGAATGCTAATTTCGGAGCTCTGAACCGGCTGGCCGGTTTCAGGGTTAAACACGGGCTGGCCATTGATCATTTCCTGGGTAAAGCCTTTGATGACGCCAAAGGGCTCACCCACTACGTTGAAAATGAAGGCCCAGCGGGTACGTGGCTGCCCCAGGTTGCCGGAGTTGCGTATTTCCTCCAGCCCCTCGGCCAGTGACACCACCTCATTGTCGTTGTAGGCAAAGTTAAAGCTCACATCCCAGCTAAAGTCCGCTGTTTGCACGGGCCGTCCTCTGAGCAGCAACTCTATGCCCTGGTTTTTCATCTCTCCCACATTCACCGTGGTGGAGTTAAAGCCCGAAGTACGCGAGATAGAAGCCGAAAGAATGTCCTCGGTGGTACGCTGACTGTAGAAGGTGAGGTCCAGCCCCATGCGGTTGTTGAAGAAGGCCAGTTCAGTACCTACCTCAAATTCGGTGGAAGTCAGAGGCACCAGGAAGGGGTTGGGCAGGGAGCTTTGCTGAATACTGGCAGTTGGCTGCCCCAGGTGTCCTTGTCCGAGCCTGTAGGTAAGGTCCCGGCGGTAGGGATCGGTATCGCCCCCTACCTGCGCCCAGGAGGCACGCAGCTTACCAAAGGTGAGCAAGCCGCTGGCATCCAGCCCCAGCAACTCACTGAACACCAGGCTACCTCCCACAGAGGGATAGAAGATGTCGTTGTTGTCGGGATCCAGGGTGGAAAACCAATCCCGCCTGGCCGTACCCGTGAGGTAGAGGTAGTCCTTATACCCAATGGTAGCAGAGCCAAAAATGGAGTTGATTCCCTCTTTGCTGATGTCATAGCCAATGGATTGGTTGGCCAGGTTGGAAACGGTGTGGAAGAAAGGGATGTTGAAGTTATTGCCTGTCAGGGCCAGGGTTTCGCTGCTGCGACGCATGCGGTTATACCCACCAAAAGCATCCACGGAGATGTCGCCAAAGGTTTTGCTCAAACCCACAATGGCTTCGAGGTTGATTTCGCGTACCCTTCTTTCTCTTTCCTGCATGTTGCCACGCCGTGCATAGCCCGTTCCATAAGGGGTAATGTCGGTTTCCCTTCTGGTGTACCAGTCCATGCTGGCGCGTCCCTGCACATAGAGGAAGTCGGTTACGTCCACGCGCACCACATTGGAGGTGATCACGCGGTCTCTCACATCGTCGTTTTCAAACTGATAGGCGGCCCACCAGGGGTTGGCATTCCAGAGGTTGTTGGAAATCTGCAATTCTTCTCCCGGGGCCTTGCCGTCCATGGGCACAAAACCTTCGGGTACCGCTCCCAGCTTGTTGGGGTCGCCCCTGAGGTCGTTGACGTTGAGGCTGTAAGGCAGGGTGTACAAGGCATTGGTGGCATTGCCCGGCGAGTCGGCTATGCGGGGCCGGTTTTGGGCATCCTCGTTGGAGTAGAGTACTTTGGAAGTAACCGTTACCCTGTCGGCAAATTTGCCGTTGTAGGACATGCTCACATTGCGCCTTTTGAAGCCGGCATTGGGCAACACACTTTTGTTGTCAAGAATGGAGGCATTCAGGCGAATGTTGTGGTTTTCGTTGCCGCCAGAAAAGCCCAGGGTGTTGGTCCAGGTAGAGCCGGTTTGATAAAAACGCTTGATGTTTTCATCCTGCTGAAAGGTGTAAGGCCTGCTTACCCCATCAAACTGCGGCACCATCTGGCCGTTGAAGCGGGCGCCCCAGTTGGAGCTGTTGCCAAAGCTCCAGGCTTCGTTGGCATCGGCAGGTGCCAGACCATCGCGGCCGTGGCCGTACTGGTCCTGAAAATCGAAATGGTTGATCACATCTTCAAAAACGAAGTTGGAATTGAACTCAATCCCAATGCCCTTGCGGGAGCGGCCGCTTTTGGTGGTGATGAGGATCACCCCGTTGGAGGCACGCGAGCCATAAAGGGCAGCCGCATTGGCCCCTTTGAGTACGGAAATGGTCTCTATGTCGTCGGGGTTGATGCTGGAGGTACCATCGCCTTCATCGGAGCCCCCCCACAGGCCTGCCTGGCCGAAGGTGGAGTTGTCGATGGGCACCCCATCCACAATGTACAGGGGCTGGTTGTTGCCAGTGAGGGATACATTCCCCCGAATGATCACCCGGCTGGAGCCCGCAGGGCCAGAGCTGAGGTTGACAGCATTGACTCCGGCCACTTTTCCGCTAAGAGCGTTGGCAATGTTGACCTCCCGTGCTTCGGTAAAATCAGAGCCCTCGATCTCCGTTACGGAGTACTGCAGGGCCTTTTTGTCCCGCTTGATGCCAAATGAGGTAATGACCACCTCATCCAGGTCGGCGGCTTCAGTTTCCAGCGCAATGTTGAGGTTGGTTCTGTCGCCCACCTCCACTTCCTGCTGTGAATAGCCAAAGAGGGTAATCCTCAATCTGGCATTTTCAGGAACATCGGTGAGCTGGAATTTGCCCTCGAAGTCGGTAAGTGTACCTTTGGTTGTACCCAAAATCAATACACTCACACCGGAAAGTGGCTTTCCGTCTTCTGCGCTGGTGATGGTTCCAGTAATGGTGCGCTGCGCCCACAAGTGGCCCACGCAACTCACTATCAGGAACATCAGGAGTAGGAGTTTTCGCATAGTTGTGTTTAATTGAAATGAAAAAAAATAGGGTTTGAAAAATCACATTATCCTAAAGATTCAACCCATACGTTCCCCTTCTTTTGTGAAGGCTCCGGCACAGATTTGAGCTTTGTGAAAATGACCGGTTCTGCTTTGCCCGTGCTCACCTGGCACGGGCCTGTAATACCTGAAAAGCTGCTAATTTGCCATTGTTGATGCCCGCCAGCACCATCTGGCGGCCATTTGCCTGCCTCAGCAGGGTCAGGCATTTCACATTTTCCGGCACAAAAAAGCCGCTTTCCATTCTGTCCAGGGGCGCCAATGTTCCCCCACCTTTTCCAAGCATAAGCAGTCCGTAGCCAGCATCGTTGCGGGCAGTTTCTACTTCGGCATCGTAGAGATTTCCCGCCAGCAGCACATCGGCATGCCCGTCCAGGTTGAAATCTGCTACAATGAAGTCGTTCACAGCGGAGAGTTGAGCAATACGGGGTAACGGCCGAAGGGCAAAATGCCCGTTGCCCAGGTTCTCGGCATACATGCTGGCGAAGGTAGTGGCCTCGTAATGCAGGGCATCCCTCAATTCGTTTTTGCCATAAATATCATACACATCCGAGGAGGCAAAGGCACTATAAGTCTTAAACTTTTCCTTGATCTGAGGCACCTGCTCGGAGGAGCACTGCCTGCCCCGCAGGGGATACTCAATGCCGTAATTGTAGTAGGTCAGGACGACATCCTTGGTACCATTGCCGTCAAAATCTTTGTAATACACCCCAAAAGGTTCACTTTCTGAGGCTTTGTACTTGTAGTTGAGGCCCAGATTGCCAGCCAGCAGGTCTTCGTCCCCGTCGCCGTCCAGGTCGGCGGCAGTGAGGCTAAACCACCAGCCTCTGGTGTTGCGAAATTCGGGCAGATCGGCCTTTCTAAGGGCTTTTCCCTGCTCATTTTTCAGCAGGGTGAGGGGCATCCATTCGCCCAGCAGCACCAGGTCGGGCCAGCCGTCCTGGTCATAGTCGGTCCAGGCAGCATCATTCACCATGCCGATGTCTCTCAATTCGGGAGCCATATCGTCCGTCGCATCGACGAAGGTGCCCCCCTGGTTGAGCAGCAGGCTGCTGCTGGCGGGCTCGGGATAGGCCCATACCTTGTGGCGGCCTGCCACAAAAAGGTCCATGTCGCCGTCGGCGTCCACATCGGCAGCATATACTTTGGAGCCACTTTGGCGCATGTCGGGCAGCTCGCCCCTGCCAAAATGTCCCCCTCCCTGGTTGAGGTAGAGGCGGTCCTGGTAGGCATCAGAACCCGGCATAAACTCATTGCCGCCACTGACCACGTAGAGGTCCAGGTCGCCGTCGCCGTCGGCATCAAAGAAGGTAGCGCCCAGGTCTTCGTGCAGTTTGTCGGCTTCAAACAGTTCATTGGCAGCCGGGCGAAAGCTGCCGTCGGGTAGCTGCAGGTACAGGGCTGCCGGCTGGGCGGCTGCGCCGCCCGCAAAGAGGTCGTCCAGACCATCGCCATTCACATCGCCCGTGGCCAGGCAGGGTCCAAAGGTGGACATTTTGTGGGGTAGCAGCACCTGGGTGCGGTAGTCGTCAAATTCATTTTCCCGGTGTACATAGTCCAGCCCTCTGGGGGCATTGATGGCCGAAAAAATGGTTGGAACCGGCTTTTCAGGCTCAGGCACCACCTCCTGGGCCTCGCTGTAGCGCACTTCCAGCAGCTGGTCTGCCGCCACCTGGCTCAGCAGTTGTTCGCGGCCGTCGGGCCAGCGTATGCGTACCTGCACAGCCTCCTCCTCCTGCCCCAGCCCGAAATGGGCCACGGCCTCGCTGGTGGAATACATACCCCGTACATTGGTCAATTCAAAAAATTGCTGCCCTGCCTGGCTTTTTACCCATATTTTGGTACCAAATACCTGCCCCGGCGCCTGGTCGGCCACCGGCACGATGCGCAAATAATGAGCGCCTCCCAGCTCAGCGCTGTGGTTCTGGTACACAAAAGCCACATCGTTGACGTTGTTCACCACCAGGTCCAGGTCGCCGTCCAGGTCCAGGTCGGCCACGGCTGCCCCGTTGGAAAAAGACTTCTCTTCCAGCCCCCAGGCCTGCATGTGCTTGCTGAAACGCAGCTCCCCCTCATTGCGAAACACATAATTGGAAAGCTTTTCTGAGGGGGTAAGGGCCAGGGCTTCTTCTACATCCACGATGTCCCAGATGGTGACCTCCCCCGGATTGGGGTGGTTTTGCAAATACGCGTGCACGCTGCTTTCAATGCGCTGGCGAAAAGCCTTGAGGGCATCGTTGTTTCTGATGTCGCGCATCAGCCCATTGGTGACGTAAATGTCTTTCCAGCCGTCGTTGTCCAGGTCGGCCATGAGCACGCTCCAGCTCCAGTCGGTAGAAGCCACCCCGCCCATTTGGGCAATGTCGCTGAAGTGTCCTTCGCCGGTGTTGAGGTAAAACATGTTGAACATGTACTGGTAGTGCCCCCCTTCTTTTACCACCTTCCAGAAGGCGCGGGGGTTCATGCCGCTCATGTTGGCTTTGAGGCGGTAATTGTCCTCGGCCACCATATCCACCACCATCACGTCCAGCCTGCCGTCATTGTTGAGGTCGGCAGCATCTATGCCCATGCTGCTGAAAGCGGTGTGGCGCACATTTTCGTGTATCTTATCGGTAAAGGTGCCGTCGCCATTGTTGATAAAATACCAGTCGCCTACCCAAAAGTCATTGGCAATGAAGAGGTCGGTCCAGCCGTCGCCATTGAGGTCGCTGGCGGTTACACTGTTGGGAAAGCCCGTACGCTCCAGTCCGGCTTCCTTTGTAACTTCTCTGAAACGGTTGCCCTCGTTGGCATACAGCTTAATGCGGTATTGGGGTTGCAACAGCTCCGTTTTGTAGTAGGGAGAATAATCGCCCGGGTTGGGAGGCTGGTTGCAGAGAAAAAGGTCCAGGTCGCCGTCTCTGTCGTAATCGAGGAAGGTGGCATGGCGGGTACGTTCGCTGTCGGCTATGCCGTAGGCTTCGGCCATGTCGGTAAAGGTACCGTCGCCATTGTTGAGGTAGAGCTTGTTCTTGCGCAGTTGGGGCTTGTCGTCGTAGAGTTCGCGGGTGACGTAAATGTCGGGCCAGCCGTCGCGGTTTACATCGGCCACCACCACACCGGATGACCAACCGCCATCGTCCACTATGCCCGCTTGCCGGCTCACCTCTTCAAAAACCATGTTGCCCTTGTTGTAATAGAGCTGGTCGGCCACCAGGTTACCGGCAAAATAGAGGTCGGGCAGGCCGTCGCGGTTGAAGTCACCCACGCCTACCCCTGCCCCACCGTAGTAGTTGGAATAAATGAGGATGTTGTGCTCGCGGGTATCGCGCAGTTGGTTGTTAAACGAAATATGAGTGTGCGAAGGAGGAAGCAGACTGAAGCGTTTCCGGCTTGAATGCTCTGGTTGGGAATAGGCGTGCAGGCTAAACAAAACGCACAAAAGCAAGGGAATACAACACCTCATACAGATAGGTTTGGAGTAGAAGCTTCATCAAAGTATTAGCCAAAATAATTGCAATGCTCAAACTAAAGATATGGCTTTTTCACTAAAACTCCTATTCCGCTATTCCGCCTTAGGAAAATCAGGCTGGGAAAACGGTTGTACCGAAGGGCAAACATGAGACTTGTACGTGCCAGCCTTCCTCCCTGAGACAGCTTCCATTTCCCTTCTGAAGGGTTTTATGTAACAGAATTCGCCCTTCATGTGTCAGCAGATTAGCCATTGTACCCAATTATTCGTAACTTATACCAAACCAATTGTCGATCATGGATCTGCTTCATCAATCTTTCCCTTTCAGAACGAGGCTGAGTTTTGAAAGCCTCATAGCCTATATACAGCAAAAACAATCGGATACCAACACGGCAGTGGCCCGCCTGGCCACAGAAACCCTCAGGAAGCTGGAAAAGGTACCCGCTTTGCACCGTCCCATAGACGACCCCTCCCTGCTGGAAGAGCAGCGGGAACTCATCGACCTGATGATGACCTTTGTGGTGTCGCCCAACGAACTCGACCAGGATATACTGGCTGCCAGTGCGCCCTTTGAGGTGGAGACCTTTTTCTCCAGCCAGGCCTGGGATGCCATTAACGACTCGGGCCAGGGCCTGAACAATGTAGAAGTAAACTGGGAGGAGATGCTTAAGATGAAAATTATGCAGGCCAACCACCTGGTGCTGCACCATATTTACGGGCAGGAATACCCCTGCAGCATGGAGGTGGTGGTGCCCGTACGCGAGCCGGCCACCGGATTGAACAAATACTACCGCATCGATATCAATAGCCAGCTGGCCACGGTAAAGGCCCTCAAAAAACCCCGCAACCTGAGCCCGGAAGAGATTCAACTGCTCAAATCGGAGTTTCTCGACCTCGGGCTGTGGCAGCAGTACATTCCCTACGAAGATTTTGAAATTCAGGGCATCATCATCCTCAAGCTCACCGACGTCACCGACTGGGAAGTGGAGTCGGCTATCAAGTACCAGTTGTTGCGCAAGGATGCCCTGTCCTCCGATGTGCAGTTTCCCCAGTTGGAACGCAACATACAGGAACTCTTCCAGTTGCCCGACCTGCGCCTGGGGGTGGTGTTGTTTGATCTGGAGAAGAAAGCCAGTGGAGAAATGGGCCCCAAAATCTGGAACAGCCTCATCAACCAGGAAACCTTCCTGCAGTACAACATGAAAGAAATCGAAGGCTGTGTGTATCACCGCATGATGGAGCAAAGGAGTCCCCTGGTGGTGGACGACCTCAAGCAGCGGGAGGACAATACCGTGGTGGAAGAAACCTTTATTCGCCAGGGATTGCGCAATGTCCTCATGGCTCCGCTGGAATACGAAGGCAATTGCCTCGGCAGCCTGGAGCTGGCCTCCCCCCACCCCGGCGAGCTGAACAACAGAACCATCCTCAAACTGGAAAGCATCATGCCGGTGTTTTCCCTTGCTGCCAAACGCAGCCTCGAAGAGCTGGACCACGAAGTGCAGGCCCAGATCAAAGAAGATTACACCGCCCTGCATCCGGCAGTAGAGTGGCGTTTTCAGGAAGTAGCTGCACGCAAAATTGACCAAAAGCGCAACGGCCTGCCCATAGAAGCCGAGCCCATCGTGTTTAAAGATGTGTACCCCCTCTATGGGCTCAGTGATATACGGGGTTCCACCGCCGCGCGCAACCGCGCTATACAGATCGACCTGCAGGAGCAAATGGCCCTGGCCAAAGCGGTACTCAGCCAGGCCTATGAGAAAAAGCCCCTGCCCATTATTCAGGAGGTCATCTTTCGGCTGGAAAAATTTGAACGGGCCATAGAAAAAAATATAGGCTCAGGAGATGAACTGAACATACTGTTCTACTTTGAGCAAACTGTGGAGCCCCTGCTTCGCCATTTCCAGGAAATACAGTTGCTGCCTCCACCGGCTTTCAAGCGGTATTTCGACGCCCTGGACCCCGAGCTGGGCATCGTGTACAATCAGCGCAAAGCCTTCGAAAACAGCGTCACCCTCATCAATGAAACGGTGGCCACCTTCCTCGACGAGCAGGAGCAGCAGGCACAGGCCCTGTTTCCCCATTATTACGAGCGCTACAAAACCGACGGCATAGAGTACAACATTTACATCGGCCAGTCGCTGGTCAACCAGCACACGTTTAACCCCATTTACCTGCGCAACCTGCGGCTGTGGCAGCTTTCCATCACGGGCCGCATTGCGCAGCTTACGCACTCCCTCAAACCCAGCCTGCCCCTGCCCCTGGAAACGGCCCAGCTGATCCTGGTGCACAGCACCCCCATCGCCATCCGCTTCAGAGAGGACGAAAAGCAGTTTGATGTGGACGGGGCCTACAACATCCGCTATGAAATCGTAAAAAAACGCATTGACAAGGCCACCATTAAAGGCAGCAGGGAACGCCTCACCTAGCCTGGCAAAATTGCCATTGTGTATTCGCAGGAATGGGAAGCAGAAGAATACCACCAGTACATAGAGTACCTGCAGGGCCAGGGGCTGCTGGCTCCTGGCGTGGAAACGCTAGAACTGCAGGCCCTGCAGGGTGCGACCGGACTGAAGGCCCTGCGCGTAAGCGTAAAGCTGCCCGATGCCCCAAGCAAAGGGTCGGCAAGCGCCAACAACCAATCAACCAAAGTAGCGGAAACGCTTAGGGCTTCTTAGCGCATGCCAAAGGGGGCTACCCCACCAGCAGGCCGTCTGGGGTAAACTGGCCGGCATGCAAGCCGCTCAGGCCGGTGCCTTGACGGGCGGATATGCACGCCTGGGCATCCCGTCCCTGCCAACTCGACTCCCCGCTCATGCTCCAGCCATGAGCCAGCAGCCCGTCCACCATCTTGGCCAGGGCCAGAAAGGAAGCGGTGTGCGCCTCGTTAAAGGCCGACCAGTTGAGGAATATTTCCAGCTCCAGTTCCTGCCCGGTTCCCCATAATTCGACCGTAAAGGGCATGAGAGTACCCTCCCCGGATGGCAGGTAGGTAGTATGGGCGGTCTGTACCACCGGCAGCAGCAGCAGCTCATCCCCATCGTAAAGAGGGAGCCGACCGTTTTGGGCAGCATGCGGCTCAAACACCCGGCTTTTGGCCTGCTGCACATACAGGTGAAAGCACAGGCCGGGAGGTACCAGCTCCCCGGCTTCCAGGCAGTGCGCATGCGCACAATCGTCTATCAACTCCCAGAGCAGGTAGGGATTGAGGCCAGCGCGCTGGCAACGCTCGGCATGGGGGTAGTAGGGGCCTGGCCCGCCGGGCTGGGTAAAGACAAACTTGCGGCTGAGCCGGGCTTCCTCCGGGTGGGAGGAGGATACCTGAAGAGAAACAGCTGTGGGTTCAAATAGCTCATACCAGGCTTCAAAGCACTGCAGGAGCCTTTTAGTTAACTCAGACCGTTGTTTGCGGCTGTCAACAGCTACTGACAATCCGATGTAAGGCCTGTTTTCCAATAAATAAAGCGCCATGTTACTGAAATTGAAGGTTGAAGATTTCGAATAATGAGCAAACCAGGCTGCATCTGCTGCAGCCCGTATCAGGCAATGGATGAAGAAAAGATTACAGGGAGGTATGGGCATGAAGCATGCCGCCACGGGAGGGATACCGGCCACAGGCCGGGCGTGTTTTGAGCAGGCGACCACTCAATGAGCTGAATAAAGAAAGCGTCAAGCTGATGCATAAAGCTGAAGTCTATGTGGTTTCCTCTGTATGCCCTGGGCTGAGTGTGTATCTGTTTATGCCTTAAGCAGGCAAAAAGTTACCTGTTCACCTTAAATTTGTGCCGCTTTTTAATATTGGTACGCTTACAACCCAGTTTTCTAACCAAAAAGGGGGATTTTTTTATATTTTTTCCCGGATGAAAGTAAGATTTTCACGGGTGGCAGCAGTTTTTGACAGCTAAAGAAGCCCAACAGCATGTAAGAAGCAGGCGGTTTAGGGGCAATGCCCTCTGCGGCAATGCCTGCATGTTGGCAAAACCGGCCTTTTGGGCGCTTCCGCTTATTCAAAAACCAAATAGAGTCGCCTGTTTGAAAATGCAAAAAATGTATAAATGTACCCCGCATAAAATACGTTAGCTGGTAATACATTTCGCATACCAATTTCGCATTACCACCTCTATATTTGAAATGCGTTAATGATTAGTTGTTTTTTTACACCGTAAACCAATCAACCTATGCGTCTGCCAATTCCATTACCAGATCCTCCTTTACCCAAATAGACGCTGGATTTTTGGAAAATAGGAGAAGAATGCCCCCTTTTCGCTGTGCGAAAAGGGGGTTTTTGTGTTTACTCATCCTGGGGCTGCTCAGGCTGGCTCAGGGCTTTAAGCATTTGAATGCGGTATTGGCCACTAATGCCCAGTTTTTCGGAGCTGGAGAAATAGGCGCGTGCGTACGCTTCTCCTCCCTGCAGGCGGGCCAGCACAATGCCTTTGAGGAAATGCGGCAGGGGATGGGAGGTATCCAGGTCCATGGCCTCCTGTATAGCCGTAAGGGCCTGCTGGTACAGTTCACGACGATGGTATATCTGAGCTTTTCTGCACCAGGCCAACAGTTGCAGCTCTGGCCTTTCAGCCCGCTGGCACAACTGCTCAAATGCATACATGGCCTGCTCATATTGAGCCTGGTGCATGGCGTAGGCCCCGCGCAGGTACATGGCCAGTTCGTTTTGGCCTGCATCGCGCGCCAGTTGGTATTCTCTTTCCATGTCAATGCCCTTTTCGTAGGGGTCCAGGGCCAGCCTCAGCTCACACAGGCGGTCGTCTTCCCAAAGGGTGCCAGGCTGCATGCTGCTGAGCACCCAGTTGTAATCGCTCACGGCCTGCTCAGCTTGTCCGCGTTGCAGATATACCAGCGCCCGGCCCAGGTAGGCCTGGCTCAGGTAGGGCAGCAGGCTGCCCAGGGAGTC
>RFHT01000049.1 GCA_003696835.1 Bacteroidota bacterium | reverse complement strand
GTGGCATCAATATGGGTTTTATTCGTAAATAGCGTAATAATTCCGCCGTTCTTTCAGTTCTTTATACAGCTGCTTTTCCCTCCTTTTTTCCTTTTTTTTCACGTTAAAAAAAAATAATCGCACCATGAACAAGCTATTCTTCAGTATGCTGTTGATGCTGGGTATATGGGCGGGCGCTGCTGCCCAAAGTACCGAAGACATCTTCAATGCTTCCGACACCGAAATTGTGTTTCTGGGGCTGGATTTTACTCACTGCAACTTTGTGGGCTCCGAAACCGAAGATTTCACCAACCCCCAGGACATCGTAAAGCGCATTATTCCCAACTGGAACAACCTCTTTATCACAGAAAAGGAAAAGTACGACCTGGCCAAAACCTTCAGAAAGCAGGCTTTTGAGTACGACCTCAGCTATGTGCGCGACCGCAATGCCGAGATTGACTTTCTCAAAATTGTGACAGAAAACGAATCGGATGCCACCCATCTGAGCGAGGAGGATGTGGCCCGCATTATTCGGGGCTACCGCGCCGATGTACCCCAGGACATTGCCCTGGTGTTTATTGTAGAGAGTCTGGACAAATTCGCCCCACAGGGCAATTACTGGATTACCTTCTTCAATCCGCACAACAACCAGGTGATTTTTACCCGCCGCATGTCGGGCAAACCAGGCGGCATAGGTATGCGCAACTACTGGGCGCGCACGTATTACAACGTGCTGCTGGCCATTCAAAAAAAGGAATTTAACAAATGGCGCAAGGAAGTTTCCAGTCAGTGAGAAAACTATTAAAGCATGATGCTTCTCCATCATTCATCCAATTCATCACCCTATAAAACACACTTGTTATGAAAACCCTATGCATGAGCATGTTGCTGGCAGTGTTGCTGGCGGGGCCGCAGTTGCTGCAGGCCCAAAAGATCAAAATCGTTTCTGGCAACCTGAAGTTCCTCAAAGGCGTGGACCAGTTTGACCTTGCCTACGACTATGAAGGCATGGCCGTAGGCAAGTTCAAAAATGAGGAAGACTACCTCAACGAACGACAGGCCAAGCTCAACGAAAAAGAGCCCGGCACGGGCGACCAGTGGCGGGAGTCCTGGTTTGCCGACCGCGACAACCGCTTTCACCCCAAGTTTGAAGAATTGCTGAACAAAAACCTCGGCAACAAAGCCAACGCCCGCCAGAACAACGACAAGGCCCCCTACACCATTTTATTGAAAACGGTGTTTACCGAGCCGGGCTTCAACGTAGGTGTGGCGCGCCGCAATGCCTCCATAGACGTGGAAATCCACTTCATCGACAAGGCTACGGGTGAAACCCGTGCCGTAATGGAGATGAGCAAAATACCGGGTCGCGGCGGCTTTGACTACGACACGGGCATACGCATCATGGAGGCCTATGCCAAATGCGGCAAGGAGCTGGGCAAATACCTGGTGAAAAAGGCACTTTGATTTATTTTCGACCGTACTTTTTGAGTATTTTTTTGACTTGATCCATGGGAAGGGCATCGATGCGGTGCCCTTCTCTGCCTTCCATGCTGTGGGCCGCCACCAGGGAATTGAGGATGGCCTCCTCAGTAGCTTCATTTACTGCCATGAAGAGGGGCGACATGGCCTCATTTCGCAGCACCTCTACCTTTTGCAGAGAGGAGGCTGAGCGGTAGGGAATGCGTAGCTGGGGCGCCGTGCTGACGGCAATGACGTAATCGCCGCTGCCGTTGGAAGCGATGCCGCCCGTTTTGGCCAGCCCCAGCAGGGCGCGTTTGGCCAGGCGCCTGAGGTTGCGCCCCAGCAGGGGGGCGTCGGTCATGACCACGATCATGCAGGAGCCGTCGGCGTCCTGCTGCTGCAGCTGGCGCGAAAGGTAGTACTGCCCCAGCTCCTGCCCCACGGGCACCCCGTCTATTTCCAGCACTCCGCCAAAGTTGCTTTGTACCAGCACGCCCACGGTATAGCCGCCCAGGGCTTTGGGCAGCACGCGCGAAGCCGTGCCTATGCCGCCCTTGAAGCCAAAGCAGACGGTGCCGGTACCGGCACCCACACAGCCCTCGGCCACGGGGCCGGAGGAGGCGTTTCGGATGGCCTCCAGCACCTGCGCTTTGCGCAGGTGGCGGCCGCGTATGTCGTTGAGGTAGCCGTCGTTGGTTTCGCCCACGATGGGGTTGACCGAGCGCACATCGCTGTTTTCCTCAAAAGAAAAGGTGTAGTCAATGAGGGCATCGGCTGCCGTGGGCACGCTCAGGGTATTGGTGAGGATGATGGGCGTTTCTATGTTGCCCAGCTCTTCTACCTGGGTGTAGCCGGTGAGCTTGCCAAAACCGTTGCCGGCATACATGGCGGCGGGCACTTTTTGCTGAAATACATTGCCTTCGTGCGGCAGTATGGCCGTAACGCCTGTACGTATGTGCTGCCCTTCTATGAGGGTAACATGGCCCACGCGCACGCCCGGCACATCGGTGATGGCGTTGAGGGGGCCGGGCTGCATCACGCCCGGCGCTATGCCATAGTCGCGCAGGCGCTGGGCCTGGCTGAAGTTCATACTCAGGCTCATGATCGTCAGCCCCAGCAGAAGGGGCATGCGGTGGATGTTAAATGGCAGACAAAGGTATCGCATAAACGGGTATATTTTGCAAAAATAGCCAAAAGCATCGTATATTTTGCCAAATTCTCAGACGAATATGAATGTACGTATCCTCATTTTGCTGCTGGCAGTGGGCGCCGCCACCGCCTGGCTGTTCATCCAAAAACCCGAATTGCATGCGGGCCTGTACCTGCTGCTGGGCTTGTTTACGGCCTGCTGGCTGCTGAGCCTGCTGCTGAAAAACAGCAGCATCGTGGACATCCTCTGGGGCCCTGCCTTTGGCATTATGGCCTGGTTTTACCTCTTTACTTCACATGGGGTGCCCATGCAGCGCAATGTGCTCTTTTGCATCCTCATCAGTATGTGGGGGCTGCGCCTGGGCTGGCACATCGGCCTGCGCAATGTGGGCAAGCCCGAAGACCCCCGCTACCAGGCCTTCCGCCAGCAGGGAGGCAAACACTACTGGTGGATCTCCCTGTTCCGGGTGTTCTGGTTTCAGGCCCTCATCGTATGGGTGCTCTCCTCCATGTTTTACCAGGCCATGGACCACGTTTATGCCTTCCACCTGACCGACTTCCTGGGCATTGCGCTCTGGGTGCTGGGCTATTACCTGGAGTCTAAAGCCGACCGCCAGTTGGCCGATTTCCGTAAGAACCCCGCCAATGCGGGCAAGGTGATGGATCAGGGCCTGTGGAAGTACTCCCGCCACCCCAATTACTTCGGCGACGCCCTGCTGTGGTGGGGGCTCTTTTGCTTTGTGCTGCCCACCGAAGGCGGCTGGGTCTATGTGTTTGCCCCCCTCATCATGACCTATCTGCTGCGCTTTGTGTCGGGGGTGCCCCTGCTGGAAGCCCGCCTCAAAAAGAAGGCTGGGTACGAAGCCTACATGCAGCGCACCTCGGCCTTTGTGCCCATGCCTCCCAGAGAGAAAGTATGATCCATTGCTTTTTGTACATCCTTTTAGCTAATTTGTAGTGTTTCACCTTCCAAACAGGCAGGCCTCGCCGCTGCTGGTTTGTTAATCCATTTTTTATGAATATTCCCTTCCTGCCCAGCTTGTCTATGCCCTGCCTGGCTTCGGCCCGCAGCGGCCTCCCGCTTTTGCTCTGCTGCCTGATGCTACTGGCTGCACCTGCCCATTCCCAGAATGTGGGCGGTGGCCTCATTCTGGGCCTCAATGCCAGCCAGATAGACGGCGACCGCTTCGCCGGCTTTCAAAAAGCCGGCCTCAACATAGGCGGCTTTGTGTATTACGCCTTCTCCCCCAGCCTGCGCCTGCAACCCGAAATTGTGTTTGAACAACTCGGCAGTGCCAATGAGCAGGAACTCATCATCAAAATGAACTACATCAGTGTGCCGGTGCTGCTCAATATTACCGTGCCCCTCACCATAGGGGCCTCCGAACAGCCCATAGAGGTACATGCCGGGCCGGTCATCGGCATTTTGCTCAAAGCCACCAACTTCCTGGGCGACGACCAAACCGATTTTTTCGACAATACCGACCTGCGCGGCGTGGTGGGCGTGGCCTACCGCCTGGG
>RFHT01000433.1 GCA_003696835.1 Bacteroidota bacterium | reverse complement strand
CTCCAAAAATTCTATATATATGCCAATGCCTTTCAAATATTTAATCCACCCGATGGATAATCCCACCAATACTTGCAACTTGCATGTAAACAGTAGGCCTATGGGACTTCCACTGCGTTCCAGCCTGCCACCTGTGACCTGCATCCTGTGACCTGCATCCTGTGACCTGCATCCTGTCACCTGCCTCACTCCACGGCAGCCTGCTGGTCAAAACTGCCAAAGCGCAGCAGCAGCGCCAGGGCTCCACCTGCCAGGATGATGCCCAGCAACGCCATGGCGTACACAATGTTGCCTCCATTGTCCGGGGCGGCGAAAAAGGGGATAGTGAGCAGGTAGATAAACATTACCCGCGTGAGCACATTGACCACCCCAAAAAATGAATTGACCCGCCCGATGACGTGATTGGGGACGATGCGCACAATGTAGGTGATGCGCAAAATGCGGATACCCGCATTGGCAATGCCAAAAAGCACCGCCGCCAGCAAGGTGATGCGCACCGAGCGGGTGGTGGCACATACGAAGTAAAGCGCACTGCCCAGCAGCATGAGGGCAATGATTTGTTTGATGAGGTGATTGCGCTTCACAAAAGGGCTCAGACCTATCACCCCCGCCATTACAGCTCCCAGTGCGTACAAGCCCTTGAAGGAAGCCAGTATATATGCCTCTTCCTGCAAATAATCACTCACATAAATGGGCATCACCACGTGTACAATTACGATGAGGCTGAAAAACATCAGGTGTGAGCAAATACCAAACAACATCAGCGGCCGCCTGGCCCAGAGGTAGGCAAAGCCCTGCTGTATTCGCGTCCACACTGCTCCGGTATCTATGCGTTTTTTGGGACTGGGCCTGTAGGGAATGAGGCTAATGAGCACAAAACCCAGCACATAGGTAGAGCCATCCAGCAAAAAGACCTCCTGCAAATGCCAGGACTCAAAGCTGAGGGCGCCGGGCCACCAACTGATGCCGGCACTGCCGCTTAGCAACAAACCCCCCAGCATCATGCCGATAAAGTTGGTCGTTTGGCCCTGCACTTCAATGGCGCTGTTGACCTTGGCGTAGTACTTGCGTTCGAAGAGCTCCTGCACAAATGCATAGAGATTGGGGTAGTGCACATTGTAGGTAAAAATGGTGGTGGCATACACCAGCACAATCAACACAATGGGTACATAGCCCATGTACAGGCTGAGCAGCCCCGCCGACACCAGTATGCAGGCGTCGAGGATAGTGAGCAACTGAAAAATGCGTTTGCGGTTGTAGCGGTCCACCAGGGTACCGGCATACAGCCCCCAGAAAAGCGAAAGCAGGGTGACACTGCCTGCCATGGCCGAGTTGATGAATTTACCATTGCTGAGCTCGCTCACCAGGTACCAGGGAATGGCCAGCATGGTAATGCCCTGGGCAAAGCCGGAAATGATATTGGCCATAAACAAAAAAACCAGGGCGCGTATGGGCCGGGTGCGGGGATGGGGGGAAATGGAGTCCGCTGCCTCAGCACCTGTGCTTTTCCCCGAATCATTTTCTTTGAGCATACCTGCATGATTTGCTTACCGGCCAGGGGTGATAAATACAGCCAAAACAGCGAAAGCCCATCAGAAAAGGACAAACAACATTCAGGGCCGCCCCCTTCCTCCACCGCCTCTTTTATTTCCCGAAGAATTGCCCGGAGTCTCTTCTTCTGCTTCCTCCGTTGTAGCTGCCATTTTTGCCTGCTCCAAATCTACCACTATTTCAAAATCTTCAAACTCCCAATTGGCACGAATGGAGATTTCGCCAGGATGAAGGTAGATTTTTTCGGGTAAACGATAGGGTTCCAGCGCTCCGGGTGTCCACGCCCGGTTGCTGTCGGTATCCAGTATGACACGCACCCGGTACTTGCCGGCTTTGAGGCGCCTGAAGTGGTAGGTGGTGTCGTACACCATGCGCTCGGCAGGGCCCTTCTCCTTGCCCAGCATGAGTACCACGGCCCCACGGTAGTCGGGCGGCATCCTTAGCACCCCCTGCAGGGTGCCAAAATCCTCCGGGTCGGGCCATTGGAGCTGGTAGCGATAGGTGGTATCGGGCGTACCAAAGAGACTGCCCGCCAGGTTGAGGTAATAGGGCACTTCGGGTTGAGGGGGCTTGCGGGGAATAATAGATACTTTGAAATGCTCCACCTTCAGCGAAATGCCGGGTACAAAGGGGCGCTCCGCCAGCAGGGAGTCAATGCTTAGGCTATCCAGGCCCGTGGTGTCGGGAGGGGAAGAAAAAGTATCGCTGAGAAACACCCTGGCCGTATCCGCATCCGACAATATGCCCGGAAAGAAAAACTCAAAGAGGCCCGTCTCCTCCCGGTAGGCCGGTTTTTTGATCAGTATATCCTCCAGCTCTTTGGTGCGCTGGGGAATGAGCCGCATCACGCTGTCGGTGGCATTGCCCAGGCTGTCGCTCACACTTACAAAGCTGAGGTCGCTGAAGCTTGCCTGCTTGCGAGGCGACAAAACGACGAGCTCATTATCGTTTCCTCCCAGGTAGGTAAAGGCCGAAATGCCCCGGCTGGCTTCGCCCAGGGTGTCGGAAATGGTCAAAAACAGCCGCTCGGGCAAAATGCCCTCATTAAAGCGACCAATGAGTACGCTGTCATTGATCCAGTTGTAGCCCAATACCACCGGAGGAGCGTCGTCGGGCAAAAAGGCATAGAGGGTGTCGGTGGCCATAGAGGTGCTGTCGTCGAAGTACACACCCGGGTCCCGGCTGATGGCAATCAGCTCCGTGGGCTGGCTGTAGGTATTGCTCTGGTCCACGTCCTTTACCCCATAGATCTTAAAAGCCGTGTTGCGCAAATTTTGAAAAGAAAACTCCCCCGATGCATTGGTCTTGCTGATGTAGGCCGGGCGAATTTTGAAAAAATCATTCCCCGGCACGCTGTCAGCGTCAAACAACATCACCGTTATGTCTTCCAGGGGCTGCCCGATTACCTTGTCATACACTTTTCCCTGCACGCGCATGCTGTCCAGCACATCGCCTGTACTGAAGGCCAGCGAAAAGGATTCCTCCATTTCATTGCTTTCATTCTGGTCCTTTACCCCCGTAAGGGTGATGACGTAAGTGGTGTTGGGGCGCAGGGCTTCGTTGAATTTGATGCGCAGCTTTTTGTTGACCATGATGATTTTGGGACGGGTAAGGGGAAGTGGGGAAATAAAAATTTCCTTACCGTAAGTGGCGGGCCGCACAAATTCATTGAAGATAACCGTTACCTCCCGCCCGCTGAAATTCAGGCTTTCGTGGGCTGGCTGGGTGGACACCACCTCGGGTGGGTCTTCATCCCTGGGTCCTCCGGTAGGGGGCACCTGGTTGGCACAGCTCCAGCCGAGCATGAGCATGCAGGCGCCTAAGGCCGCCAGGGGTAGCTTCGTCTTCAAAATGGAAGGTATGTTTCGCTTTATCATGTCGTATCAAATGTTGGCAGGCCCCGGGCTCTGGGAAGGCACTTTTTTCTCAGCTTCTCACAAAAAAGAGGGCCAGTACTCCCCCCACACTTCCACTGATCAGGGCCAGGGGGAATATCCACCTGGCCATAGCAGTGGGTTTGTCGCCTTTGAGTTGGTCAGGACTTTGCCTGTACAGCCGCAAAAGTACTTTTTTTTCCAATGTATCGGTATAGGAGACATACATGGGCCGTACACTGCTGTCCTGCAGGCTCAGGCTCAGCCCCAGGGTGCGGCTGAAGTGGCGCTTGCCCACCCGCCCGTATTTGACCGTGGGCAGCCCCACAATGAGGCTGCTGCCCGCCAGTGAGTCGATGGTATAAGGTGGCATAAATTCGGCCAGGGGTTGGCCCTGTACCCTCAAAAAATGGTTGCCGTGGGCCGAAAAGTAGTTCTGCACCAGTTGGCGGTAAATCTCTCCATTGTGCGGCTGGGTCATGCCCCACAGGGGCATGGCTGCCAGTATGGCCAATATCCAGGTTTTATTTTGGCTGTACATACCCAAAGGCGCTGTGGTTTGGGCACAAATTACAACTTTTGCCCCAAACCCATTTCTGTTATTTTCTTAACAAAATTATCCAGAATGATAGCTTTCGGCCAAAAGTGTCTTTTTGCCTGAATAATCCATCGATATATTTGTTATGTGGTCATATTCATCCGAAAAGGAAATGACCGCTACCCGAAGGGTTAGCAGAGTCCCTTCAACCCCTTAGCTATGCGTAACACAGATACACAAACCGTTCGTTCTGAGGCCTGGGAGCACTTACCTGCACAAGCCGGGGCCTCATCCCGCTACCGGCGGTGGTTTATCCGCCAGCTCATTCCGGCCATAGGCGGCCTGCGCTATGCCTGGCTCACCTTCGGCAACAATTCCGTAGAGCAAATCAGTGAATCGCCCTATATCGACATCGCCATTGAGGAGTCGGAACTGCCTGAGTGGAAAGACATTTGCCTGAAAAGCCCTTACGTGCGGGCTTCCAGCGTAGCGCACACGCGGGCACTTACCACCATTTTCCTCAAGCTGGAAGATGGCAGCCTGCTGGAGATCACCCTCATCCACTGCAGCAGAAAAAAAAGAGGCATTTTTTCCAATTCCAGGGTGATGCTGGACAATGTGCACATCAATGAAGAAGGCATGAAAATCGCGCCTTTGGCCTTTGTATTGGAATACCTGTTTTCTCCTCCCCTTCAGCAAAGCCGCGAGCCCAGTGGCCTCAAGGCCTACTACCAGTACCTGCCCCTGGAGCAGAAGCAAAAAATTTTGCAGCAGCTTTCCCGGCGTTTCCGCTCGGCCGACCTGCAGGATGAAGCCGCTTCGGGCACCCATACTTCGGCCTGGCGTTGGATCAAGCACACCGGCCACCAAATGTGGAACAGCCTGAGGTTATCGGGCAACTGAAGCTCCCCTGACTTGCCATATCTTCCCCTCAATAAATGAGCACCACAAAAGTGAGCAGCCAGCCGAGTATGGTGAGCTGTAAAAAGCGGTCGTGCAGCAACACCTGAGTAGGGTGGCCGCTTTGTTGCTCCACCAGGGTAATTTGCATATAGCGTAAAATGCCCAGCAGCACAAAAAATACCGTGAGGTAGAGGTATTGGCTACCAAAGCGGTGAATCACTTCGGGCGAAATGGTGTAAGAAATATAGGAAACGATGAGCACCGAAGCCATGACCATCATGGCGCCATTGATAAAGGGCAGGTTGTAGCCCTGTATGGCCTGGCGTACCTGATTGCCCTCCGAAGCCAGCAGCACGTCGTCGCGGCGTTTGGCCAGCCCCAGAAACAAAGCCCCCAGGAAGGTCATGAGGATGATCCACATGCTGAGGGGGATTTGGCCAATGGCAGCTCCTACGGCTATGCGTAAGACGAAGCCCAGGGCAATAATGGTGAGGTCAATGATGGCCATTTTTTTGAGGAAGAGGCTGTAAGCCAGGTTAAGGCCGATGTAGGCCAGGGCCAGCAGCAGGCCGTGGCTACTGAGCAGAGCAAAGAGCAGCAGGCCAACCAGCCATAGCAGGGCCATGAGGGCGAGGGCGTGTGCGGCGGGCAGGCTGCCCGCCGCCAGGGGGCGCAGCCGCTTCACGGGGTGGCGGCGGTCTTCCTCCCGGTCGGCCCAGTCGTTGAAGATATACACCCCGCTGGCGATGAGGCAAAAAGCGAGAAAAGCCAGGCTGGTATGGAGTAGCAACGGCCCTTCGGTAATGCGCAGGGCAAAAAAGGCCGGGAAAAATATCAGGCCATTTTTGAGGTATTGCTGCGGCCGCAGCAGCGAGATATAGGGACGAAGTTTCAAAAGCAAAAAAAGGCAGGAAGCATCTTCCTGCCTGTATAGTTTTATGATCTGATTGTCAGAAGTATATCACGCATTCCCCCTAGGGGAGCATTAGCAAGGCGTTGTTTAGTCGGGGCTGCCCACTTTGATCATGGCGCAGCGAAACCCAATGGTGTGGCTGGCTGAGTCGGCAGGGAAGAAACGACGTACACCAGGGGAGAGGTAGTAGGCTACATCGGCCCAGGAGCCCCCGCGGTAAACTTTTACGTTGTCGAAGTTGTCGTTTTTCTCGTCTGCTTTTTCGTCTTCATTGTACAGCAGCGACTCTTTCTTTTTGTAGGTATTGTCATCCAGCCATACGTCGGGGCGAATTTCGGTTTTACCCCTTCTGCGGTAGGGGTTGAAGTCTTCTACGTCTTCATAGGTGAGCACGCGGTAGGTGTCCTGGCACCATTCGGCCACATTGCCCGACATGTTGTAGAGGCCAAAGTCGTTGGGCCAAAACTCTTTTACAGGCGCCGTGAAGGCGTAGCTGTCGGTAAAGTGGCGGCCATCGCCTCCTCTCCATCCGGCGTAGTCGCCCCGGCCTCGTTTGAAGTTGGCGCGGAACTGGCCTTTGCGGTTGCGCAGGGATTTGCCTTCCCAGGAGTACACTTCACTTTCCTGCAGGCCACGGGCAGCGTACTCCCATTCGGCCTCGGTAGGCAAGCGGTAAGAGGGATAGAGTACGGCTTCTTCGTCATCTTCGAGCAATGACTCATTGACCGCTTCGGTACGCCACTTACAGTATTCGTTGGCCTGGTGCCAGGAAATACCGATGACGGGGTACATGTAGAAAGCCGGGTGGCTGTAATAAGTTTCCGTAATGGGGTCGTTGAAGGCGAGGTCGCGCAGCCATACGGTGGTGTCGGGCAGAAGTTCTTCTACCCGTGCTTTGCCGCCACCTTGCTTGCTTTCGCTGGCCACAAACATTTGCCAGTCCACATTGGCCACCTCGGTTTCATCCATGTAAAAGCTCATCACGGTTACCTGTCGGGTGCGGTTGTCCATGCTGTGCTCGATGTCTTTTTCGCCTCCCCCCATCATGAAGGTGCCGCCAGGAATGAGCACCAGGCCAGGACCGGGTTTGGCTTCTTTAAACTTCTTAGGCTTGAAGGTATCCTCACTGTACTTGATACCCGTTTTGCTGTTTACTTTCCCAACGCGGTTGATCTTGTCTTTATGACTGGTACAGCTGAAGAGAAAGCTCCCCAAAAAGAGGATAGCTAGCGCGAAGGTGAAACTTCTGTTTTTCATAGACTATAGGAATTGACAGACTTTGTAGGCGTACACGGGGCTGCGAAAGGCAGCCTGCCGGTACTTTCTTCCATTACAATAAATTAAACCTGTAAAAGTCCTATCATATATGGGTTTGGCAATAAAAAAGTAAGCTGTTGGGATAGCTTTGCAAATATAATTACAAAACTGTTTTAATAAAAATTTAAAATCTGGGGCATGGCAGCCTTCTGTGCTTGCGCTTGACGCGCCTGCGGGGCTGTTCAAACTCCAGCACCAGTGCCACTTCGTGCGACCCGCCCGATACGCTCTGGGTGAGGTCGGAGATGGTATAATCATACGAATAACCAAAGCTGAAGGGGCCGGTTTTGAGGCCAATGAGGCCGATGACGGCATCCTGGTGGCGATACCAGAACCCAAAGACCATGGGGTCGAGGTTGACATACATGCCAGCGTCGATCTGGTAGAAGTCACCCTGCATTTTGTACAGGAAAGCCGGAGTAATGCTCACTTCCCGCCGGCGGTTGCCGGTTTCTATGGGGATGCGAATACCACCGGTAACTGTAAACTTGCGCGGCAGGCGTGCATCCACGCCTACGGGGGTGCCGATGTTGTAAAATCTTTCTTCTGGCTCCGTGATGTGGTTGACCGTAAGCCCAATCCAGGCATACTGGTTGAAGTAGGTCACCCCAGCGCTGATGTCGGGGCGAATGTTGGACTGGGAAAGGCCGCCTGCGGGGCCGGGCTCCTGTGTGGGGTCCACAAAGCCCCCACGGGGATCGATCTGATCGGGGAAGCGCAATTTGTAAAAATCGATACTTGCCTGCTGAAAGCCCCCCGAAAGTCCAAAACGGAGGGTGTGTTCGTCAGTAATATCAATTTGATAGGCGTAATTGAGGCTTACCCCCAACTTGGTGAGGTTGCCTTCGCCTGCTACATCCGAAGCAAAAGAAACGCCCAGGCCCTGGGTGGTTCCCAAAAAGTGTACGGGTTGGTCGTAAGAAAAGGCAAACTGTTTGTAATAACCGGGAATTTTTACCCACTGCGCACGATAGTTCATGGCGATGCGGGGGCCAATGCCCGAGCCGGTAAATGCAGGGTTGAGCAGTACCAGGTTGGAATAGAACTGCGAATACTGAGGATCCTGAGCAGATAAACGAGCGAGACCTGAAAAGCACAATGCCAAGGCGAAAACGTATCGAGCAAGACCTCTTTTCATAAGTTGAGCGTTAGTGTATTTGATAACTCGACGTAAAAGTAAGGCTTCTGTCCTAAAAAAATAATGTTCTATCAGATTATATATTACATAGGATGTAATATATATGTTGCTATGTCATATTCATGCAAATACTGTGCAAGAAACAGCAGAATTTCACTTTCATACAAAAAAACTTACCGTTTAGTATAGATTTTGCCCCATTTATACGCCATTTCCACAGTGCTAAGATAACGTGTAGTTGTAGGCAAAAGTATATATATCGTCTATCTAATTACAACATTTGCAGAGAAAAACTGTGCTGCCTCAACCCTGCATGTATTTCAGCCGTACCCTTGTTCAGACTGAAAGCCTGCCGGGTAAAAAAGCGGTTGTCAGGGGTTTATGTACAAAAAACTTGCCCGCTTTTGTTGTACCGGCTACCACATAAGTATCAGAAGGACAAAAAGTTACACCAAAAGGTGTGCTTTTTTCTTCAATTTTTTTCAACAATCTGCTTTATGTATCTGGCTTTCAGGCAGCTATTTGTCCAAAACTTCTCTTAATTTCGCAGCATTTGTCCATCATCCATGTCAATAACTTACACAGGCTATGTTGAAACACATATTTTTACTCTTTCTTATTGGGGGGTTAATGCTACCATTTGCGCGTGCCCAGCAGGACGATATCTGGTCGCTGCAGGAATGCATTGATTATGCGCTGGAGCACAACCTGAATGTAAAAAATGCCCAGCTTGGGCTTCAAACCAGTGCCATTAACCTCAAAGAGGCCCGCGAGTCCCGCTATCCCAACCTCAATGGGGGAGTAGGATTGGGGCTGAACCAGGGCCGTTCCATCGACCCCTTTTCAAACGATTTTACTGATGTGTCGGTCATTTCCTCAAACTTTTCGCTTTCGGCCAGTGTGACCCTCTTCAACGGCCTGCGTACGCACAACAGCATCAAGCAGAGCGAAATAGACTTGCGGGCCAACAGTCTGGACCTGGAACAAACCAAGCTGGACATTCAGTTGCAGATTGCCCTGGCCTACCTCAACATTCTTTTTAATGAAGAGTTACTGGCCAGTGCTGAGGCGCAGGTGGCTGCCACCAAGGTGCAGCGCGAGCGTACGGCCAAGCTGGTGGAGGCCGGTACTCTGGCCCAAAACAGTCTGCTGGAAATTGAGTCTCAAATTGCGACGGAGGAACTCAACGTGGTGAATGCCCGAAACCGGCTGGAGCAGTCGCACCTCAACCTCATGCAGCTGCTGTACCTGGACCCTGCCCAGCCTTTTGGCATAGAGAAGCCCGACCTGGAAAGCATAGAAATTGCTGGTTCTCTGCTGCGGCTGGAGGAGCTCTACAGCTCGGCTGCGGCCACGCAGCCCTTTATCAAGAGCAATGAGCTGCGCATAGAGAGCGCACAGCTGGGCGAACAAATTGCCAGAAGCTTTTACTATCCTACTTTGTCTTTTTCGGCTACCGCGCTTACGGGTTATTCCAGTGTAACGCAGCAGGTGGTGGGCGCCGAGGAGCGGGTGGTGTCCCAGAGTGTGATGGTGTCGGGCGTACCAGGCATTGAAGGCAGTTTTCCCCTCACCATTTCCCAAACTACCCTGGTGCCCATTACGGACAAGACGCCTTACTTTGACCAGTTGAACAACAACCGCAGGGCGGTGTTTAACTTTTCGCTCAACATTCCCATTTACAACCGCCGGCAGGTGCGCAGCGGAGTAGAGCGGGCCGATATCGCTCGCAAGCAGGCCGAAAACACGGCCCTGCTGCAGCGGCAAAACCTCAACCAAAACATCCAGCAGGCCTACCTCGACGCCCAGAGTGCCCTGGCTACTTACCGCCAAACCCAAAAATTGATAGAAGCCAATGAACTGACATTCCGCAATGCCGAACGGCAGTTCAACCTGGGCGTGATCAATTCGGTGGATTACCTCATTGCCAAAACCAACCTGGACCGCGCCCGCTACGACCTCATACGTGCCCGCTACGATTATTTTTTCCGTACGAAGGTGCTGGACTTTTACCAGGGTAAACCTCTGCGGTTTTAGAGAATGAAGTAATTATTTCGTAATTATGGGGCGTGAAACACATGCTCCATTTTTGCATGTCTGTTTTTCTGTATCCTGAATGTACTTATGATGAACATACTTAAAAATAAGTGGGGACTCATCATTGGCCTGGCTTTGCTGGCCTGGGTGGCGCTGGCTGTGGGCGCCCAAATGATGGGGGACAACAACAAGGTAAAGGTAGAAACGGCCGAGTCGGAAATACGCACCATACACGCCCGGGTGATTGAGTCGGGTATGATAGAGCCCACCGTGGAGGTACCCGTGGCGCCGGATGTATCGGGGGAGGTGGTAAACATCGCCATCAAGGAGGGGATGCGCGTAAAAAAAGGCGATTTGCTGGTGAGCATTCGTCCCGACGACTACAAGGCTGTGCTGGAGCAAACGCAGGCCTCTCTCAACCAGGCCCAGTCGGTGTACCTGCGGGCCAAAGCTGATTTGAGCCAGGCCGAAGCCAACCTCATGCAGGACTCGGTATCTCTGGCACGCACCGAGCAGCTGTACAAGGACCAGGTAGTGTCCAAGGTAGAGCTGGAAAATGCCCAGTTGCGCTACAAAATTTCCAAGTCGCAGCTGGAGCCCGCCAAATACAGCCTGCAATCTTCTTTCTACCAGGTAAAAAATGCCGAGGCTTCTGTAAAGCAGGCCCGCCAAAACCTGGACCGCACCAATATTTACGCCTCTATTGATGGCACCATTACCAAGCTGAATGTGGAAATTGGGCAGCGGGTAGTGGGTACCCGCCAGATGGCCGGTACCGAAATTCTGAAAATTGCCGACCTGGCCAACATGGAGGTGGTGGTGGAAATCAATGAAAATGACATTGTGAATGTGGGCCTGGGCGACTCGGCCAGAATAGAGGTGGATGCCTATCCGGGTGAATATTTCTACGGAAGGGTATCCGAAATAGCCTACTCGGCCGAGGTAGCTGGCCTGGCCACCACCGACCAGGTGACCAACTTCGAAGTAAAGGTGCAGATTTCTCCCGATTCTTATAAGGCATTTTCGCTGGCCAGGGATATCCCCACCGACATCGAAAGCCCCTTCCGCCCGGGCATGACCTCCCTGGTAGAAATCTATACCGAAACGGCCGAGAATGTAGTAGCGGTACCCATACAGGCCGTTACCCTCAGTAAACAAACGGCCTCCGACTCGCTTTCGGCCGCTGCTACCCCACGTGAGGTGGTGTTTGTGGTGGAAAATGGCAAGGTGAAGGAGGTGCCCATCGTAACGGGCATCAGCGACGACAACTTCATTGAGGTAAGGGATGGTCTGGGCAGTGCCCAGCGCGTGGTAACGGGCCCTTACACCGTGCTCACCAAGGTGCTGAAGGACGGTATGGAGGTGGAATGGGAGTGACAGGATTCAGGATGCAAGATGCAGGATGCAGGATGCAAGATACAAGATTCAAGATGCAGGATATCCTGCCACCTGCCACCTGCCACCTGCCACCTGTCACCTGCATCCTGCCACCTGTCACCTGCATCCTGTGACCTGTCACCTGCATCCTGTCACCTGCATCCTGTCATCCCCTTGAGGGACTTCCGCTTCGCTTCAGCCTGCATCCTGCATCCTACCCAACACTGTCCTACGGCCATTGGAACACATACAGCTGGGCATCGCTTTCGCTTACGATGTAAATTTCGCTTCGGGCTTTGTCCATGGCCAGGCCTTCGGCTTTGGGGATGTTGAGCTGGAAGCTTTGCAGCACTTTGCCTTCGGGGGTGCACTGGCTGAGGGTGGCCGACTGGTCGCTGAGTATCCAGAGGTGCTGGGCCTCAGCTTCCCAGAAGAGGCCGGAGTAGTCCTGGGCGAAGTCCAGTGGAAACTGCTCAGTAATTTGGCCTTCCAAATTGAGGCGGTATAAAACGGCCGGGTTGGCTTCATTGACAACAAACAAAGCTGGCAGAGAGGAGATGCTGATGCCTTCGGGCCCCTTGTTGGGCTCCAGGGCGGGGATGTCCAGCTTAAAGCTGCTGAGCAGGCGGCCGTTGGTGTGCAGGTGTATGACCTCCCTGCGCGTTTCTTCCAGTACCCATAGGCTGCCGTCGGTGGGGTCCTGGGCAATGCCTTCGGGATCGTTGCCCAGGTAGAAAAGGGAGTCGAGCAGCTGGCCCTGTGTATTGATGAGATAAACTTTTTTGCTTTGATCGCTGACTACCCACAGCTGCTGCGCTTCGGGGCCGGGGCTGAGGCCTGAAGGCTCGGTGATGGCCAGGGGGTACTGTGCCTTGAGCTTGAGGGTCGGCATGGGGGCGTCGGGTTTGCAGGCGCTTAGCAGCAGGCTCCACAGGCAGCATATAAGCAGGTATTTAAGGGCTTGAGTGTTCATGGCAGATGTTAAAGCTGGAAGTTACGCTTTATGGGGCTGTGTGCCAAGTGAATTTTATGCAGGCAAAAAATTCCCCTGGGCTAATGTTGGGCCGAATACTGATAAATTACTAAATTGGAGCAAATTGGTGTATAAAACATGATCGCAAAAATTACTTTGGAGAATTTTTTCAGTTTTGGAGGTCCTACCACCGTTGAGCTAAATGCCGGCATCAATATGCTGGTGGGGATTAATGGCAGTGGGAAATCCAATATGTTAAAAGCTGTCAAGATGCTGTACGAAGGGGTGGTGGGTGAAGGATTTGAAAAAATTTTTTTGAAAAACTGGAGCGGGTTCACTGCAGTGGCAAATTTTAATCAGACACAGGAAGATTACATCAGATTAACGTTTGAGTTTGACCGCAACGCCATCAAAAAAGCAGTTGACAACAGGGGCTATCGATTTTCCCGAAATCCGGTGTATGAGATCACCATATTCCGGCTTGGATCAACCTCTTATTATTTGAAAGAAAAAATTTACGCTGAAAGCATTCATGAAGGGCAATCGGCCTTCATTTTTATGGAAATGGAAAACGCAGAGGGGATCATCTCTACACGTGAAGGTGGTAAAACAGGAATACAGCGCTATCCACACGAAAAAAAGCAAATCAGCTTTAAGGCATCAGAGCTGGTATTGAGGCAAATTTCGGATCCGGACCGCTTTTACCCCCTATTTACCCTCAAACGGGCTTTGGAGCAATTTGCCGTGTATGATTATTTCGACACAACCGCTGAGAGCGCCATCAGGCAACCGGGTTCCTATACAATAGAAGAACGCCTTTGGCCCAATGGGGAAAACTTGCTGTCTGTTTTGTTGCGAATAAAAAACCATCATGCGTTAGCATACGAAAAAATTGAGCAGTATATTAAAAGAATTAATCCTCATTTTAAGGACATTAATTTTGACATAATCGGTTCTAAACTCTTTTTGGTTTTGAGGGAGCAATATTTGTCGAGATCGGTATCTATAGAGCATATTTCGGATGGTACGCTGCACTATCTGCTTTTGCTTGCCATCCTTCTGAACCCTGCGAGGGGAAATTTGCTATGTATAGATGAACCCGAAATAAGTTTACATCCCGATATGATATTCACCGTGGCCGAGGTGCTTAAAATAGCTTCGGAAGATCATTCTCAGCTGATAGTTGCCACGCACTCCCCACTTCTACTCAATGCTTTTGATCTGGATGAAATATATGTATTTGAGAAAAATCAACATAATGAAACGGAAGTACATACCAAAACTGAAAGCGATTTTAAGCAATGGCAAAATGAGTACCTGGCAGGCCAGCTGTGGCTACAAGGTTTAATTGGTGGGAAGAGATGGTAAATGTATTGATCTTTATAGAAGGGGGGCATCCACCTCCTGCTGATAATTTTGTTTTTCAAAGTATGCAGACAGCTGGCAATCATGCTGCGTTCAGGCAAGCCTTTCACCAACTCTTTGCACAATACTTCCCCTCTCATCGGTTCAATCTGATGATTCAACCCATTGGATCGGTTTCACAGGCAAAAAAATACCTCACCTTCCTCTCAGGCTCTCCGGAAATGGGCGTCATACTCATAGACCTGGATGCACCCAAACATGAAAAACCGTCGCGTTTGGCAGCTTATGCTCCGCTGGATACTTCCCGTATATTTTTTATGATTCAGGAAATGGAAGCCTGGCCCCTGTCGCAGCCACAAAAGCTGGAGAAATTTGCTACAGAAGAAGGGCTGGTGAGGAAGAGGGGGGAAATGCAAGTCGGGGATGATGTTTTGATTGCCAACCGACATCCTGAAGATATAAGTAATCCTTCAAAGGTGCTCAACACCTTATTTCGAAAATACTTTGCTATTAAAAAAGTACGGGGTGGACGTGTACGCTCCAAGCCCCGAAGCTATTCGAAGGCTAAAGACGGCCCACGCCTGATCGGGCTGCTGGAGCTGCCACCTTTGGCCCAAACCTTTGATGAAGTGCAGGCACTTATCCGGTATATTGAGCAGGCAAGCCAGGACTGAGGGGAAGGCCCCGTAGCTGGTTTTGTGTGGGAGCTATTGCTGTTGCCAATATTTTTGCATATTTAACAGCCAAAACCCATTCTGTTTACTCCAAACAAAAACGACTATGAAAAACCCGTTTTATCTGATGTTGGTGGCGCTGCTG
>RFHT01000432.1 GCA_003696835.1 Bacteroidota bacterium | reverse complement strand
TCATTCTGGCATTTATCCAATAAATATTAGTGTTCTCCCCTCCTATCCCCTAACTTTGCTGCCGCTTACATGCAGCAATGATGACCAAGCACTCCACCGAATCCTCCCCAAATGGCTCCCGGCTCAGGGCCTTCCTCATATTTGGCCTGAAGCTGCTGGCTCTGGTGGTTGTATTTGTATTCAAAACCCCCATCTCTCAATTCCTGCAAACAACCAGCATTCCCCCGAATTTCATCGATGCCGTTTTGCTCTTTGTCACGGCTCACCTCATCATTGATTTTCTGCGCATTAGCCTCATTGGCCTCTATAACCAGCGGCACGGGCTCCCCAGGGGCAAAAAAAGCAACTTTGCCCTGGGCATACAGCAAATAGCTACCATCGCCACCTTCATGGCCCTGGTCATTGCGGTGCTCTCTATTTTCAATATTCACATACGGGAGGTGCTTACTGCCATCAGCATCGTGGCGGCGGCCATTGCCATCCTTTCCAAAGATTATGTTTCCAACATGATCAATGGCATGATTATCATGTTTTCCGATGACCTCTCCCTGAATGATTACATCAAAATAGGCAACCAAAAGGGGCGTGTGGTGGACATTACCCTGCTCAGTATGCACCTCATGAATGAAGACGACGATCTGGTGTTTATCCCCAATTCTAAGGTGCTCACCGAAGAAATCATCAACTACACCAAACGGCCCGTCAAGAAAGTGAGCATAGACTTTGAAGTGAGCTATGCCTACCTCAGCAAAGTGGAAGAACTGGAAGACTACCTCATAACCGTTTTATCTCCTTATTCCGAAGAAATTATTGATGGAAGCTTCAACCTCAAGGTCGTCTCTACCCAAAAAGACAGTGCCCTCTTCAAATTTCAGTACATCCTCAAAGGGGAAGCAGACAAAAGGCTGGAAATGGAAATACGAAAACTCACCATCCGCAAGGTGATAGAATATGTACACCGCCAAAAAAACAACCCCAAACAGCAGCCAGAAGGGACGCCCGAAGCGCCCCTCAAAGAATAGGTCTATAAACTATTTTCCCATCTGAATATTTGCCTATCGTTTTTAATTTGTTTCAAATTTTTTGACTATATAGCATTTTATTCCTAGTTTTGCAGTTGTAATCCAACCCGTACGGGCACTTTGCTCTCCGCCCGTGCTAGCTACTTGCTCCCCCCTTTCCTTCAAAGCCATTATGACTCCTGGCACACTGATATTTGCTGAGGTACACCTGTGTGTATCCTAACTCCATCTAATTTACACTGCGATATGATGCGTTACTCAACCGGGTTATGGTGTTTGTTGGGCCTGTTTCAGCTGGCGTTTTCCCAAAATTCCCCAGGATTACTGGAGGGCGAACTCAAGGTTTGGCACTCCCTCACCCTGACTTTTGAAGGCCCCCAAACCCATGAGGGGGCCAGCCCCAACCCCTTTACCGACTACCGTCTGCAAGTGCGGTTCGTGCATGCCGATACCACTTATTCAGTGCCGGGCTACTATGCCGCCGACGGACAGGCAGCAGAAAGCAGTGCCAGTAGTGGCAACAAATGGCGGGTACACTTTACGCCTGACCGCCCAGGTGTATGGACCTACGAAGTGTCCTTCCGCCAGGGGCATCAGGTAGCCGTCAACCCCTCGCCCCAGGCGGGCACCCCCCTGGCTTTTGATGGTGCCAGCGGCAGTTTTACCATAGGGCCTTCTGACAAACAGGCTCCCGACTTCCGGGCGCTGGGCCGCCTGCAATACACCGGCGGCCATTACCTCAAATTCGCCGCTACGGGCGAATACTACATCAAGGGGGGTTCCGACAGCCCGGAAAATTTCTTGGGTTATTACGAATTTGACAATACCCGCGACCACGGCGGCAACCCCAATGCCCTGCACACCAACCAATCTTATGAGAGCCAGGGGGTAAGCTACGCTTACCACAACGACGGCCTGCACCACTACGATCCCCACCTGCAGGACTGGCAGCCTGGCGACCCCAGCTGGCAGGGCGACAAGGGCAAACGCATCATTGGCGCGATCAATTACCTGGCCAGTGAAGGTGTGAATGTGCAGTACATGCTCACCAACAATGTAGAAGGAGACGGCCGGGAGGTCTAGCCCTGGATTGACTACGGCAGCCGCAACCGCTACGACGTGTCCAAGCTGGCCCAGTGGGAGATCGTATTTGCCCACATGCAGGCAAAGGGAATAGTGCTGCACTTTGTGCTGCAGGAAACCGAAAATGACAACCTGCTCGACGGCGGACAACTGGGCACCAACCGCAAACTGTATTACCGCGAACTCATTGCCCGCTTTGGCCATCACAACGCCCTCATCTGGAACCTGGGCGAGGAAAACGATAACTCCCAGCAGGCACGCGACGCCTTTGCCCGCTATTTTGAAGCCACCGACCCCTACAATCATTTCCTCACGGTGCAGACCAACATCGGCCAGCAAAACAATGTGTATGAGCCCCTGCTGGGCAAAAGCTATTTCGACGGGGCGGCCATTCAGCAGGACTACTGGGCGGTACACCAGGAAACCAAAATTTGGGTGGACCGCTCGCGGGCTGCGGGCCGCGACTGGGTGGTATTTTGCGACGAAATCGGCCCTTTCCAAAGCGGCGTGCTACCCGATGGCCCCGGCAACAACCACCACAGCATACGCCATCAGGTGCTGTATGCCAACCTCTTTGCCGGCGGCGCCGGCAATGAATGGTACTTCGGCTACGACTACGAGCACAACGACCTGGACTGTGAAGACTTCCGTTCGCGCGACCGTATATGGGACTACACCCGCTACAGCGTGGCCTTCTGGAAGGACTTCCTGCCCCTGGAGCGCATGCGCCATGCCGACGAGCTGGTAAGCGGCAATGCGTATTGCTTTGCCAATCCCGGCGAAATCTATTTGGTGTATTTGCCTTTTGGCGATGAAACCCGCATTTACCTCGACAGCCTGGACACGCCTTACCGCCTGCGCTGGTTTGATCCCCGCAACGGGGGATATTTGCAGGCGGGCAGCAAAGATACCGTGCAGGGCCCGGGCTGGCAGTCGCTGGGCCTGCCGCCCGACTCTGGCAGTGGGCAGGACTGGATAGCCGTAGTGGGGGTGCCCAATGCTGCACCAGCCTTCCAGCTTTCGGGCGATGTGCTGGAGAATGAAAATTTTGAGGGCGTGCGCACCGTTGAGGTGATACCTGATCCCGTACCGGCGGATGAAGCCCATCAGCAAGTGGTGTATCAGCTGGTGCCGCCGCGGGTAAGCTTTGCCCACATTGAGTTTGACAGCCTGAGCGGACTGGTACAAATACGCTCCATACCGGAGCAAAGCGGCAGCCAGCGCTTTACCATTGTGGCCGACGACGGGCAGGAGGTCAACAACCGCTTTGAGCGCAGCTTTTGGCTGCGGGTGAGCCCGCCCACACCGCCTGTAGCGGT
>RFHT01000431.1 GCA_003696835.1 Bacteroidota bacterium | reverse complement strand
CAAATGCCGTAGAAGTCGTCGGACTGCTGCACGGGGTAGTACACAAATTTGCGCAGCAGCAAAGCGGTTTCCTCCCAGGCCTGCCAATTGGGCTCCATCAGTTTGGGCCCCTGCTGCTGTGCAGCTACCCGGGGCCCGCTTTGCAGGGGGCGAAGGGGCGGCAGCTCCTGCGGGCGGCGGGCCGCCGGTTTGGGGCCCAGGTCCAGGTACAGGCTAAATTGCAGCTGATGCAGGGCATCCTTGCCTTTGCGGCTTCCAAGCAGGCCAATATTGTCCAGGTAGTCGGTGGTAGTGGCTTTGTAGGTATAGCTGATTCCCAGGGCAATTTGTTCATTCAACTTGAGTACCATGCCTGCCCGCAGCGGCAGGTAGAAGGTGGCGGTGCCATACACTTCCTCTTCTCTGCGGGTGAAGATGTTTTCGGCCAGAAAGTTGCCTTCGGCATCGCGGGGCTGGTAAAACAACAGCCCTGCCCCTGTACCTGCATAAGGCTGCAGCCTGCCCCGCCGGATAAAGCGCACATTCAGGCCATACTCCAGCGAAAACAGAGAAGTTTGCACAAAGCGGTTGGGCGAAATTTCGGCCTGAGGCGTGGCAAAAGCCGGGCCGTCGGCCTGCTCCGTAAAGCGGCCAAAGCCTACCCTGAGCTGGGACCACAGCCGCTTGTTGCGGGCAAACTGCAGAGACACCTCCCCCCCAGGCTGAAAACGCAGCAAGGACCCGCCCGCCTCGGTGAGGTCCCCCACGTAGCTGATGCCACTCATGCCTACACCCAGGCGCAGGGTTTGTCCCTGCTGCCCAAAGAGTGGCTCCATTGCCAGCCACAAAACCAAAATAGCATACACGTATTCGCGCTTTAGCATGACATCGCTTTGATGGTGAAGGGTTGAGGGCGGGTGTGTTGCAATACTCAAAGTTAGGGCTTCTGGGGCAGAATAAAAAGGCCCTATTTTATGAAATATGTTGCTTCACCAGCAAGTTTTACTTGCAGAATGGGTAACTTTTTTGCCCGGTGGGGCATTAATTACGACTCTTGCTGGCATTTAAGGCCCAAACTTTGTTTAAATCGCCATAATTTACGTATTTAAGGAACGCAAACATGCAGCTTCAATTATTTGACTGCGCTTACAACCCCATACATTTATGAGTAATCAAACTGTTTATGCTTTATTGGTAGGAATTGATACCTATCAGCCGCCCGTTCCTGCCCTGGCAGGTTGTGTCAATGACATGCTTGCTGTGAAGCAATTCCTCGAAAACCGCGTGGCGCGCGACCGCCTGAAAATGGAAGTGCTGATGAATGAGCGCGCTACGCGCACCAACATCGTGCGCATGTTTGAAAAACACCTGGGCAAAGCCAAAGAAGGGGATGTAGCCTTCTTTTACTACAGTGGCCACGGTTCGCAGGAGCGTGCCCACGAAGCCTTCCGCTTCGTGGAGCCCGATATGATGAACGAAACCTTTGTGTGCTACGACAGCCGGCAGTTTGACGGCATGGACCTGGCCGACAAGGAACTGGCTACCCTGCTGGAGCTGGTGGCCCAAAACAACCCCCACATTGTGGTGGTGGCCGACTGCTGCAACTCCGGCGATATTTCGCGCTCGCTCGAAGCGGTATCCCGCTCGGTGCCCACTCCGGCCGATGTGCGCCCGCTGGACAGTTACATTTTGCCCCGAAAAAACAATACCGACCGCTCGGCCCTCAGCGTGGATGGCAGCCAGCAAATTCTCATGCCCAACTCCCGGCATGTAACCCTCTCGGCTGCACAGTCCTTCCAGCTGGCCAAAGAAACCCGCCTGGGAGGGGTACGCAGGGGCGTATTTACTTTCTCCCTGCTGGAGGTCCTGCAAAATGCCACCGGTGCCCTTACCTATTCCGACCTCATCCGAAAGGTGCGTAACCTGGTGCTCAAGCGAACTTACGACCAGGACCCCCAGCTCTATGCATTTGAAGAGGGCGACCTCGACCTGGCATTCCTGGGAGGCACCGTAGAAAATAAAGGCGAGTATTTCCTGCTCACCCACGATGCCGATAAGGGCTGGATACTGGATGGCGGAGCTGTACACGGCATTGTGGGGCCGGGTTTTGATGGAGAAACCACCGTACTGGCCGTTTTTGAAGACGGCACGCCGGTAGAAGACATGAAAGTGCAGCAGGCACTGGGCGAGGTGGGCGTCACCACCGTGGAAGCCGGCAGCAGCCAGGTAAGTGCGCGGGGCCATCTGCGGCTGGACCCCGACAAGGCCTACCGGGCACGCATCATCAACATGCCCGTAAACCCCCTGCTGGTGTGTTTCAGGGCCCTCAACGACAAGGGCAAATCCATCAGAAACAACGAAGGCAGGCGCCTGGCCCTCAAGGCACTGGCAGAGTCTCAGCTCTCTTTTTACCTCAAAGAAGTGGACAAGCCCGATGAGGCCGACTATCACCTCATTGCCCAGGAAGACCTGCGCTTTGCCACCCGCGATGCCAATGATCCCGAGCGCACACCCGGCTACGTCATCATACGCAAAACCGACGCTGACGACCAGCCGCTGGTAGAGCAACTGGTGGGTTTTACCATGGAAAATGCCCACAAAGCCATAGAAAACCTCAACCACATTGCGCGCTGGGAGCGCATACTGGAAACCAACAACCCCGGCAGCAGCATTTCCGAAGACAGCGTGCGCCTGGAGTTGTTTCACCCCACCGAAAACCAGATGCTGCCCACACGGGCCGGCGGCTATGTGTTTTCCTACACCGATGCCGACGACCCCAACAACCTGCCCGCATTTCGCCTCAAACTGGTCAACACCAGCCACAGAAGACTGTACTGCTCTCTGCTGTACATGTCCTCCCAGTTTGCCATTAAGACCCAGCTGCTGCCCGGCGGTGGCGTATGGCTGGAGTCGGGCCAGGAGGTATGGGCCATCAGTGGCAATGTGTTCCGGGCCAAAATTGCCGATGCCCTGCTGGCCTTTGGCAAAAAAGAAGTAAACGAAGTGTTTAAGCTCATCGTGAGTACCACCGAGTACAAGGCCGATGCCCTCAAGCAGGATGAACTCAACCTGCCCAAGCCAGCCTTTCGCAGCATGATGAAGCACGATACGCGTTCGCTTTTCTTCTCAGAACCCGCCAACAAGAACGTGGACGACTGGAACGCCACGGAGCTGACTGTGACCATCCGCAAGGAGGATTGAGGAACGCTCAAAAATAAGCATGCACCTTGCGGCAGGGGCACCTATGCGGGCTGTTTCCACTTGATGGTACAGCCTATGGCAGCAGTTTCTTTGTAGGGAACTGCTTTGCCGGCAATGAGGGCATCCAGCTGCTTGGCCAGGTAGCGTTGTTTGACGTTATGGGCCGACTGGTAATTGTCGTCTATGGCCCCTTTGTACTTCACTTCCAGGCCGTCCTCGGTTTTTTGTAAAATAAAGGCATGAGGGGTGCGGGTGGCCCCGTATTGCCGGGCAATTTCCTGGCTTTCATCAAACAAATAGGGAAACTCAAAGCCCTTGCTGGCTGCCCGTACCTTCATTTGCTCAAAGGAATCCTGTGGATACTGTACCGGGTCGTTGGGATTGATGGCAATGAGGGGGTACCCTTTGTCAGCGTAGGTGGCATGCAGTTCTTTCAGCCTGTTTTCATAGGCGATGGCATAAGGACAGTGGTTGCAGGTAAATACGATGATAAATCCCTGTGCATCCGGAAAGTCATCCAGGGAGACGATGCGGTCATCTACATTTTTTAGGGAAAAATTCATGACATAAGGGGTTTTGGGTTGAATTTGAGCAAAAACACAAGTTATATGTTTCCAAAGCTGTATTTTGGCAGCCGGTACCGGCTGTTAGTCGGAAAAATACGGTTTTTTATCCGGCAGTAAAACGATCTGCATCAAAAATTCGTTTCAGGACTATGAAAAAGCTAAGTCTGATGGTATGGTTGATGGCTGCTCTGGGGGCCCTGAATGCCCAGCACGTAGAGGTGCTGGATTTTCCCGCTTTTGAGCAGCGCCTCAAAACGCATAGCGATACCCTGTTTGTGTATAACTTCTGGGCCACCTGGTGCAGGCCCTGTGTGAAAGAAATGCCCTATTTCGAACAACTCAACCAGGAATTTGCCCACAAAAAAGTCAAAGTGGTATTTGTCAGCCTCGACTTCCCCGACCAGCTCGAGCGTCTGGTACAACCCTTTGTAGAGAAGAAAAACATCCAATCGGAGGTGGTACTGCTCAATGCACCCAATTACAACGAATGGATCGACAAGGTGAGCCCCAAATGGACGGGCTCCATTCCTGCCACCCTGCTCAGCATGCCCGCCAAAGGCATTCACGACTTTAAGGAGCAAGCCTTTGAGTACGAAGAGCTGAGTCAGTGGGTGAGCAGCACCCTGAACAAGCTTCATCCCTAACCTAAATCCCATAGAACCATGAAACCAATCCCTGTATTTTTTTGCTGTGTATTCCTTGCCATGAGCATGATGGTGAGCGCCCAGCAGCGCTACCAGGTGGGCGACAAAGCCACTACCTTTAAGCTGATGAGTACCGAAAAACAAATGGTATCACCTGAAGATTATCCCGATGCCAAGGGGTTTATCGTCATTTTCAGCTGCAACACCTGCCCCTGGGTGAAGTTGTACGAGGACCGCATCGAAGCCCTGCACCAGAAATTTGCTCCGCAGGGGTTTCCCGTACTGGCCATCAATGCCAATGACGAAGCGCGTTCTCCGGGCGACTCCTTCGAGGCCATGCAGCAACGGGCCAAAGAGAAAGGTTTTACCTTTCCCTATCTCATAGACGAAACCCAGGAAATAGCCCGTGCTTATGGCGCAACCAAAACGCCTGAGGTATTTTTGCTGCTGAAAGAGGGGGATGAACTGGTGGTAAAATACATAGGCGCCATAGATGACAGCCCCCGCGATGCCAGCCAGGCCAGCCGCAAATACGTGGAGGAGGCCATTGAAGCCATCCAGCAGGGCAAAGCCATCAAAGACACCGAAGTTAAGGCCATTGGCTGTACCATCAAGTACCGCCGCAGCTAGCAAAACCACCGTTGAAAGGAGTTTTTTTCCGCCAGCCCCGCGGCTTTAGCCGCGGGGCTGGCTTTTTTGGCGTGCGCAGCACGCCAACATGAACGGCCCGCAGCAGCTTTGCCACTGCTGCGGGCATGGGAAAAGGCTTGAGTGGGGATGTCAAATTTCCTTATTTCCACCCGGGTTCCCGATTAAACATCAAGACAACTGGCCCGGGTGCACCACAGCTATAGCAAGCCCTTACACCTCCCAGCCTTTGCGGTAGGTGCGGCCTACAAACTGGTTGGCCTCTTCGAGGTTGGTGATGCGCATATTTTCGCCATCCCACAGCAGTTTTCTGCGGGCATAAAATTCCATTCTGCCGCGCTCATCCTTTTTGGCCAGCATGTAGCTGCGAATGGCCAGGTTGCCCATGAGCACGGTTTCCGTCATGGGGCCTGCATAGTCGAAGGAGGAGGTGAGGGCCTGGTGCTCGGGGCTGCCGAAGCCTGCCTTGCAGGCGTCCACCCATTTGCGCTGGTGGCCGTATTCGGGTTCTTCATTTTCTTCCACCTCCGGCCCAAACTCTGTGGTGCCATCATTGAGGTAGAGCTTGGGCATGAGGGGAGAGCTGTCGTTGATATTGGTGGAAATAATGCCCTTGTCGCCTAT
>RFHT01000430.1 GCA_003696835.1 Bacteroidota bacterium | reverse complement strand
GCGGCAGTACCTGCAGCAAGAGGAGCTCCGCCAAATGCCCGACCTACGGGCCTGGCTCATCGTCTTTGTGGGCACCGAGGCAAAGGTGCTCAAAGAGGTTACTCTTTCAACCCAATCCTAAAAAAAAGGGCACCTGCAAAGCAGGCACCCATCATCTATCTCAGGAACGTATTGAATTTAATTCTCAGAAGATATAGCGGTTTTGCGCAATCATGGCGTCGGCCACCTGCCGGCGGAGGGCTTTGGGATTCAGCATGAGCGGCTTGGTAAAGCGCTTGAGCCCCAGCAGCAGCATCTTGCGGTCTTCCTCAGCGGCAAAGGAAAGAATAGCTTCACGCCCGAAAGCCCCTACCCTTTCGATGGCTTCGTAGGTATAAACCCGGGCCATGGCTATTTGTTCCTGGCAGTTTTCCTCTCCTCGCAGGGCCACCAGCTTTTCGGCCCGCAGCAGCACCGATTCGGCCACATACACCTCTATGATCATGTCGGCTATGGCCATCATCACCTCCTGCTCCTGCTGCAGCTGCTGCCCCAGGTCCTGGGCCGCCTTGCCCAGCACCATGAGCACGGCTTTTTTGAGCTTGTTGACGGCTGCCTTTTCCTGCGCCAGCAGGCCCGAAGCTTCTTCATGGGTGGGCAGAGACATGAGCTCTCCGGCCACAGCTTTGGCTGCATCAAAAAGGGCCAGCTCGCCTTTCATGGCGCGCTTGAGCAACATGCCTACCAGCAGCATGCGGTTAATTTCGTTGGTGCCCTCATAAATGCGGGTGATGCGCGCATCCCGGTAGGCCCGCTCCATGGGCGCTTCGGCCGAGTAGCCCATGCCGCCATATACCTGCACCCCTTCGTCTGTTACATAGTCCAGCACCTCCGAACCATGACATTTCATCATGGCACATTCGATGGCAAACTGCTCAAGGGCTTTGAGTACCGCCTGGTTTTTGGGCAGGCCATTGGCTTTGAGGTCCTCGATCTTGTCTTCTATATCTTGCCCTGCGCGATAGCTGGCCGACTCCGTGGCAAAGGTGCGTATGGCCATTTCGGCCAGTTTTTGCTTGATGGCCCCAAAGTTGGCAATGGCGGTGCCAAACTGCTGGCGTTCGTTGGCATAGTTGACGGCATTGTCTATCACTACTTTGCTGCCGCCTATACAGCCGGCTGCCAGCTTGATGCGGCCCACATTGAGGATGTTCACGGCGATTTTGAAGCCGTTTCCACGCTCGGAAAGCAGGTTTTCTACCGGCACGGGACACTCGTTGAAGAAAATCTGGCGGGTAGAGGAGCCCTTAATGCCCATTTTCTTTTCCTCATCGTTCATGCTGATGCCGCCAAAGGAGCGCTCTACAATAAAGGCAGAGTGGTTTTTGTCATCGTCTATTTTGGCAAAAACAATGAATACATCTGCAAATCCACCATTGGAAATCCACATTTTCTGGCCGGTAATGAGGTAATGGGTACCGGCCTCGTTCAATACGGCCTTGGTTTTACCCGCATTGGCATCGGAGCCTGCGTCGGGCTCGGTGAGGCAGTAGGCCGCCTTCCACTCCCCGCTGGCCAGTTTGGGCAGGTATTTGGCCTTCTGGGCCTCATTGCCATAATACTGTATGGGCAGGGTACCAATGCCGGTGTGTGCGCCATAAGTGGTGGAAAAAGAACCCGTGCCGCCTATCACTTCGGTGATGAGCATGGAGGTATTAAAACTCATACCCAACCCACCGTATTCCTCTGGTACCCCCACAGCCAGCAAACCCAGCTCACCCGCCTTCTCCAGCAAGGCAGGCATAAAACCCGGCTCCATGCTGTCCATTCGCTCCACATTGGGCGTGATTTCGCTGTCAATAAAATCTTTGGTGGCCTCCGCCATCATGCGTTGCTCTTCACCAAATTCTTCAGGAATAAACACCTCCCGGGCTGCGGTTTCTCTCAACAGAAACTCGCCTCCTTTGATTGCCTGTTTTTTTTCTATTGTTGACATAATGCTGTAGTTTGTTTGTTCGCTGGCACATTCATTCATAGCAGGGTAAAGGCGGGAAGCAACTCAAAGCTTTGCGTCTCTTTATTATACCTCTTTCTCCTGCAATTTGTTATGCTTGCATACTATTTTGGAAGCAATATAAGAAAAAAAACGTATGCATGCATACGTTTTTGAACAAAATTTTTTACTGACTTTACAGGCGTAAGATTTCAGGTAAAATCATGGCTCCAACAAGCAAAATCTCCCCAACAAGCCGGGCTATTTTGCCTAAATTACAGTCAATATCCCGCTGTTTTCACTTTTATTTCTTTCTCAATATACAATGATATAATAATATTAGATTTTATTAATATATTGCTGCCACAAACCTAAGAATAGACTCTACTATGAAGTATGGATTTATCATTGACAACCGCAAATGTATAGGGTGCCATGCCTGTACAGTGGCCTGTAAGTCGGAGCACGACGTGCCGGTGGGGGTAAACCGCACCTGGGTGAAGCAGGTGGAGAAAGGTACCTTTCCCAACTCCCGGCGTCTGTTTTCGGTGATGCGCTGCAACCATTGTACAGATGCTCCCTGTGTAGAAATCTGTCCGGTAGAAGCCCTGCATATACGGGAGGACGGCATTGTGGACTTTGACAACAGCCGCTGTATCGGATGTAAGGCTTGTACCCAGGCGTGTCCTTATGATGCGCTCTACATAGACCCCAACACCCATACTGCAGCAAAATGTAACTACTGCGCCCACCGGGTGGATGTGGGCCTGGAGCCAGCCTGTGTAAATGTATGTCCGGAGCATGCCATTATTTCGGGGGACATGGAGGATCCCACTTCTGAAATTGCCCAGCTGCTGGCCAGCGAAAGCGTGTCGGTGCGCAAGCCAGAGAAAGGTACCCGTCCCAACCTCTTTTACATAGACGGGGACGAAGGCTCACTGACGCCCCTGGTGGCGCCAAAAACAGAAAACAACCTGTGGGGTAGCCAAACCGGCGGGGTGGGTCACTTTGCCAAATATGCCGGGGAGCGCATGGGGGAGAAAGACCTGGTACAAATGGCCAAAGAGCTGGGCGGAGAAGAAGCGGGAGGCCAGGCGCCCAAAAAGCGCATAGAGGTAATCATGGAGCAGGCCCGCCGGGTGTATGATGCACCCCACAAAGGCACGCTCTGGGGTTGGGAAGTCTCGGCTTATGTGTGGACCAAGGCCATTTCGGCAGGCACCTTCCTGGTAGCTTTTCTGGCCCTGGTAGCCAACTGGGGCCCCATCAGTGAAGCCCATACCTGGCTGGCGCTGGCTGTGGCGCTGGTATTTTTGGGCTTAACGGGTGCCCTGCTGGTAAAAGACCTGGATAAGCCCATGCGCTTTGCCTATGTATTGCTGCGGCCACAATGGCGCTCCTGGCTGGTGCGCGGAGGCTATGCCATTACGGTGTTTGGAGGCCTGCTGACCTTATGGGGAGTGGCCAAATGGCTGAATGTACCTCTGCTGGAGCAGGTTGCGCTGTGGGGAGGGGCCGTGTTTGCCCTGCTCACGGCCGTATATACGGCTTTCCTCTTTGCCCAGGCCAAAGGCCGCGATTTCTGGCAGAGCCCGGTGCTGGCCTTCCACATGCTGGGGCACAGCATCATGGCTGGAGCGGCCGTATTTGCCCTGGCCACCCTTTTCATGGAAGCCAGTGAAAGCTGGATGCACTACCTGCGCAATGTGCTCTACATCAGCATAGGCGCCAATCTGCTCATGATGCTGGTGGAGCTTACCACTACCCACCCCACCATTGATGCCAAAACCACGGTAAAAATGATCGTATCGGGCAGGTACAGCAAGTATTTCTGGCTGGGGGCCATACTGCTGGGCAACCTCATTCCCCTGGCACTGGCCACCCTGAGTGGCAGCCTGCCGCTGGCCCTGGCGGGCCTGTGTGTACTGCTGGGCATTTACTTTACCGAGCACGTATGGGTACAGGCACCCCAGCAAATTCCCCTCAGCTAAATATTTGATGATCACATCCAAACTCAATACTCATGGCTTATCAACATAAACCTACCCTCATAGAGAAAATTGCCGAGTCGCTCAGGTTGATTCCCAACCTGCACCAGGGCAAAACCACCCGCCTGCAGCCACTCACTGAGCCAGGCAAGCTCACCAACTACCCTCCCCCCGACCAATGGGACGACTGGGTGGAGCACGAAGCCAAAAGCTGGCCCAGACGGGAGGAAAAACACTACACCATCGTGCCTACCACCTGCTTCAACTGCGAGTCGGCCTGTGGCCTGCTGGCCTACATCGACAAGGAGAGTGGACAAATACGCAAGTTTGAAGGCAACCCATACCACCCGGGCAGCCGCGGCCGCAACTGCGCCAAGGGCCCGGCCACCATTAACCAAATTACCGACCCCGACCGCATTCTGTACCCCCTGAAGCGGGCGGGCAAGCGCGGCGAAGGCAAATGGGAACGGGTGAGCTGGGAGGAGGTGCTGGACGACATTGCAGCCCGCATACGCAAGGCCCTGCAGGAAGGTCGCAACAATGAGGTGGTGTACCACGTGGGCCGCCCCGGCCACGAAGGTTATGCCAACCGCGTGCTGCAATCCTGGGGGGTGGATGGGCACAACAGCCACACCAACATCTGCTCGGCAGGCGCCCGCTTTGGATATAATATCTGGCATGGCTACGACCGCCCCTCGCCCGACCATGCCCATGCCAAATTTATCCTGCTCATCAGTGCCCACCTGGAGTCGGGCCACTATTTCAACCCCCATGCCCAACGCATCATAGAGGGCATGATGAAAGGGGCCAAGCTGGCGGTGATGGACCCCCGCCTCTCCAATACGGCCAGCATGGCCGACTACTGGATGCCCACCTACCCCGGCAGCGAAGCGGCGGCCCTGCTGGCCATGGCCAAAATCATCATAGACGAAGGCCTGTACAACGAGGACTTCCTGCGCAACTGGGTCAACTGGGAGGCTTACCTTCAGCAGGAGGCCCCGGAGGTGCCCCGCACCTTTGAAAACTTCATTGCCCAAATGAG